>JABDJG010000068.1 GCA_013002595.1 Hyphomicrobiales bacterium
TCCTTGTGCCGCTGCAATGGCGCTGTAGCGCGGCTAAGTTTCGCGCCACAGGTGTAAGACAGTTGCGTTCGTCTACTATCCGGCGATGGCCGGCATCGAAATTCCGCCCCATTTATTGCCGAAGTAACACTGACAGGATGTCAATCATCTAAAATCCGGCGATATTGCGGATGGTCACTGCCTGAAAATGCCCGATGAATTGACACGGGCAGCAGGAGTTGAGATACGGGTAAGGTGTTTGTGTTCTGGTGAGCACTGACCTGACTCGCCGCCGCGCACGTCACGGGCGACGCCAATGGTCCTGATATTATCGTATTGACGGCACCCACGCGTGCGATATGCGCCAATGATTGGCCAGGCATGTGCGGGTTGTACACGTAAAAACCGGAGTCCGATTCGATCGTGCATAAGTTCAAGTTGATCCCCTACGCCGTTCTGGCGGGCGCTTGCGCGCTGATTTCATTCACAACGCTCAACCCGGTTCCGGTCGCGGCGCAATCTGCCCAGCAGCCGGCGCAGGTGCTCAAACAGTTTGGTCCGCGCAAAGGAAAGCCGGTCGGCGCTGCCGGACAACCGGCCAAGGCTCCAGCCGCGCAAGCTGCCGAAATCGTCGGCAAACATGGCGACTGGACGGTGACCTGCGAAAAAAAGGAGGTCAAGCAGCCGGACGGCACGACCAAGAAGCCGTGTGCGCTGATCCAGAGCACAACCAGCGCCGAGCGCAAGAACGTGGCGCTGACATTGGTCCTGATCAAGAGCCAAAAGGACGGCAAGCCGAACACCATGATGCGGGTGATCGCACCGATCGGGGTCTTTCTGCCAACCGGCGTAGCATTGGAAATCGACGGCGCGGCGGTCGGCCGGGTGCCGTTCACCCGTTGTCTGCCGCAAGTCTGCATTGCTTTTGCCGAAGCTTCCCCGCCGACACTGGAAAAAATGAAGAAGGGCGGCAAGGCAAACTTCATCATCTATGAGGCGCCGGGTCTCGGCATGTCGCTTGAGCTGTCGTTGAAAGGGTTCACGGCAGGATTGAAGAACCTTCATCAGCTGTGAATTTTAAAGGAAAGTCACCTGTGTCCGACCAAGCCGACGAGTTGTTTTTCTCCAGCAATGACTTTAACCGCAACACCGCGGAGGCAACGGTCGCCGAAGCGCTCAACGGCTGCGATGACGGTGAGCTGTTCATCGAATACCGGCAATCGGAATCCTTGTCCTGGGACGATGGACGCCTGCGCTCGGCCAGCTTCGATACCCAACAGGGATTTGGCCTGAGGGCCGTTGCCGGTGAGACGGCTGCCTATGCGCATGCCTCCGAATTGACGGATGCCGCATTGAAAAGGGCATCGCGAACAGTTGCCGCCGTCAAATCAGGCCGAGGCGGCACCTACGCGGCTCATCCGCCAGGCACCAACAAGGCGCTGTACCGACCTGATAATCCGGTCGATGCAATGCCGTTTGAAGACAAGGTGCGCATCCTCGAGGCGGTTGATGAATATGCCCGCGGGCTGGACAGCCGGGTTGTGCAGGTTTCGGTTTCCATTCTCGGTAATTGGCAGTTTGTCGAAATTATCCGGCCAGACGGCTTTTCCCGCCGGGATGTCAGGCCGCTTGTGCGCTTCAACGTGTCTGTGGTCACACATGACGGCAAACAGCACGGCACCGGATCCTACGGTGTCGGGGGGCGCCAGCCCTATGCCGACTTCCTGGCCGGTGACACCTGGAAAGCAGCCGTTGACGAGGCCGCCCGGCAGAGCCTGGTGTCGCTCGAGGCGGTACCGGCCCCGGCTGGCGAAATGGATGTTGTGCTTGGTCCCGGCTGGCCTGGTATCTTGCTGCATGAAGCGGTCGGCCACGGCCTGGAGGGCGATTTCAATCGCAAGAAGACCAGTGTGTTTGCTGGTCTTGTAGGCCAGCGCGTTGCAGCGCCCGGCGTTACCGTGGTTGACGACGGCACGCTCGACAGCCGGCGCGGCAGCCTGACCATAGACGATGAGGGCACCCCGACATCGTCCACCACGCTCATCGAGGACGGTATCCTGGTCGGTTTCATGCAGGACAGACTGAATGCGCGCCTGATGGGGGTCGAACCAACTGGTAACGGGCGCCGGCAGTCTTATGCCCACAATCCGATGCCGCGGATGACCAATACCTACATGCTGGCCGGCGACAAGGAACCTGAAGAGATCATCGGGTCTGTGAAAAACGGCATGCTGGCGGTGTCATTCGGCGGCGGCTCGGTTGACATTACAAGCGGCAAGTTCGTGTTCTCGTGCACAGAGGCGTACCGCATCGAGGACGGCAAGGTGACCGCGCCGGTTCGTGGCGCAACGCTGGTCGGGAATGGCGCAGACGCTTTGACGCGCATTTCGATGGTCGGCAACGACATGGAACTCGACAGCGGCATCGGCACCTGCGGCAAGAACGGACAAGGCGTACCGGTTGGCGTTGGACAGCCGACATTGCGGCTCGACAAGATCACGGTTGGCGGCACCGCTGCCTGACCTGCGGGATGATCAGTACTGTTATCTTCGACATGGACGGTGTCCTGTGCCGGTATGATGTGCCGGCGCGGTTGGAGATACTGTCGCAAATTACCGGGCGGGCGCCGGACGATATCCACAATGATGTGTGGCGCTCGGGTTTTGAAAACGACGCCGACATCGGGCGGTACCCGGATCCGGATGAATATCTGGCTGCCTTTGCCAGACACCTGAAGTTTCCGATCAGCCGCGCACAATGGATCGATGCGCGGGCCCGGTCCATGACATTTTATGACGGTATGCTGGAGATTGCCGAGGAGTTGAAGGCTACCCACCAGATCGCCATTCTCACCAACAACGTGCCTTTGCTGCGCGAAACGCTGCCGGATATTGAACCGCGCCTGCCCGAGCTTTTTGGAGAGCATATCTATTTTTCCTGCGACTTCAGGGTCGGCAAGCCTGATCCGGCGCTGTTTTTAAAGGTGGCTGATCTGTGTGATGCCAACCCGGTCGAATGCCTGTTCACCGATGACAAACTGGAAAACGTCGAGGGTGCGAGGCGGGCGGGCATGCAGGGCATCCACTTCACCGACGAGGCAACGTTCCGCGCCGAGCTTGCCGAAGCCGGGATTGCCGCTTGATCTTTGGGTCCAAGTTCGCCCTATGGTCGCAACATACAACAACGGCACCTTGAGACCTCCTCCATGACCAGCAGCTCCGTGCAAGCGGCCCGGTTCATTTCGGGCTCCATCATGCGCCATGTCATGATGATGACCCTGACCGGTGCGATCGGTCTTATGGCGCTGTTTCTTGTCGATCTGGCCGACCTGTTCTTCTTATCCCTGCTCGACCGCACCGAGATAACCGCCGCCATCGGGTTTGCCGGCACCATTGCCTTCATCAACCTGTCGCTCAGCATCGGTCTTGGCATTGCTGGCGCAGCGCTGGTGGCGCGCAACCTGGGGGCCGGCGACAAGGACAGCGCCCAAAGATTTGCGACTAACTCACTGGCGGCAACGTTGGGCATCTCCATAGCGTTGAGCGCTTTTATTGCGCTGTTCGCCGATGAATTGCTGGGAGCGCTCGGCGCCAGAGGCGATGCCCTCGGGTTTGCCAGGCTTTATCTCCTTACGCTGGTGCCGGGATTCCCGTTTCTGGCCTGTGCCATCAACTGTAACTCTTCGCTGCGGGCGATCGGCGATGCGCGCCGGGCGATGCATGCAACGCTGGCGGTCGCGGTCATCAACGCTATCTTTGATCCGTTGTTGATTTTCGGCTTCGGCATGGGCATTCAGGGCGCTGCGCTTGCCTCGGTTCTGGCCAGCATGATCTCTTTCTCAATCGCCTTCTACGGGCTGCATTTCGTTCACCGGTTTCTTGCCGTTTTCAGCTTCAGTAAATTTACAGCTGATCTTGCGGCGATCTTCGCGATTGCCGGGCCGGCGGTCCTCACCCAGCTGGCAACGCCTTTCATGATCGCCTATCTGACCCGGGCATCGGCACAGTTCGGCGATGAGGTCGTTGCTGCGGTGGCCATCATTAATCGGCTGACACCTGTTGCATTCGGCGTGGTCTTTTCGCTGTCGGCCGCGGTTGGTCCGATCATTGGGCAAAACTTCGGGGCTGGCGAATTTGCCCGGGTTCGGCGAACCTTGATCGATGCAATGATGTTTTCGGGCGTCTATACGCTGGCAACCGCACTGATCCTGCTGTTGTTGCGCGAACACATACCGGCCTGGTTCCTGGCCAAGGGCGACACCGCTTATCTGGTTACGCTTTATTGTACCTGGCTTGCCTTTACCTGGGCATTTGCCGGGGCTCAGTTCGTTGCCCAGGCGGCGTTCAACAATCTCGGGCGGGCGCATTGGTCAACCTTTTTCAACTGGGGCAAGGTGACGATCGGTACGATCCCGTTTATTCATCTTGGCGCCTGGTGGGCCGGCGCGACCGGCATCATCATTGCCAGCGTGGTCGGACAGGTCCTGTTCGGCACAGCTGCAGCACTCGTGGCGTTCAGATTGGTTGACCGCCTTTCGATTTCGAAGCCAAAGGTATGACATGAACGAAAGATCCAACCCGATTGTCGACGTACTAGAGACCTGCCAGAACGGCCAGTTGATCGACACACTTGGTGCAGCGTGTGAACTGAGCGAGGCGCAATGCCGGCAGGCCCTGTACCGCCTGACACCGGAAATTGCCCGATTGATCGAAGAACGCATCACCGATGAAGATGACTACGAGGATCTGGTTGATATTCTCGATGAGGAAGATCAGGTCGAATGCCTTGATGATCCCACTGAAATGCTCAGCCGGGGCACAATCTCGGACGGCAAGGACATTCTGGAAATCCTTTATGGCTCCTTGGATGATGCCCATGCAGCGGCCCGCAGGATTGGTCCGCCTGAAGGCGTCGGTGAGGACACTTTTGCCCGGCTGATGGCGATGGCAGCGGCGCTCACGTTTGCCGCCATGGCCAGGCGCAATCAGCAGTATCAACTGGCCGCCGATCTGCCGCCCGGCAACAAAGGGCTGATTGCTACGTTGTTCAACGCGCTCATAACCGGGTTCATGCAGGGTTTTCGTGAGGCGACCCGCCGCAAGACCCGGCGACGTCGCAAACGCAGCTTGCTCGAGCAAATCCTGGGCACCGGCACAACCAGCCGGCGCCGCTCAAGGCGCAAACGAAAGAGCCGGCGGCGGCGCAAAACACCTTCCCTCAGGGACCTGCTTGGCGATATCCTTGATTGAAGACACATTTAGGATGTGGTGACAATTCCAGACATGGGTTTGATTTTGCATAAATCATTTACTAAGCGCGGCTTTGCCCTTGCAAAGGGGTTAGACGTTGTGAGTTGTGAACCGGAGGCTTGAAACAATGGATTTACTGGACCTTATCGCGCAGGCGCACGGCGGCCGCGGGCTTGAGAACATCGGCGGGCAATTCGGCCTGGATCAACAACAGACCCGAGCGGCGATCGAACAGCTGGCGCCGGCCGTGGCGGCGGGTTTGCGCCGTAACGCAAACTCGCCGCAGGGCATACTGGCACTGCTTGGAGCGCTGCAACGCGGCAATCATGAGCAGTATCTGGATGATCCAGAGACGATCCAGTTCGACCGGGTGGCAGGCGACGGGAACAAGATTCTCGGGCACGCTTTCGGGTCGAAGGACATGAGCCGCGAGGTTGCGATGCATGCCTCGAGCCAAACCGGTATCGGCAGTGCTATCTTAAAGCAGCTGCTACCGATTATCGCTTCTATGGTGCTTGGTTCGCTGACCCGCAAGATGGGCGGCGGTACAACACGCGCACAACAACCGCGTGGTGGTGGCGGCCTGGGCGATATCCTCGGAGATATCCTGGGCGGTGGCGGTGGCGGCACCCGGCGCCGCGCACCGGCGCCGCAACCGGGCAGCGGCGGCCTGGGCGATATTCTAGGTGATATTCTGGGTGGTGCGCTCGGCGGCGGCCAATCGGGAGACTCTCGACAACAAGCAGAAGCGCCTGACTTCGAGTACGATGAGGATGCTCTCAACCGACACCGCGACGTCCTGGAAGAAACACTCGGACGTGGCTCATCCAGCGGTAACGCGGCAGATGACCTACTCAGTTCCGTCGAGCGGCACCTGGGCCGGCGCTAGATCAGTTCATGTTTTGATGGAAACATCAAAACATGAAAAAACTGATCGTTGTCAAGATGTTAGAGGGCGATTCACGTCTTTGATTGAGTCGATTAAAGACGATCGCGCTCTAGAGGAAATTAAAACTCAGTTGCGCTTTAGGCAACCTGAAACTCTTCGGGAACACTTTTGCAGTCGACCTGTGGTGTATCGGCCTCGTCGATGGGGAACCATGCGGTTGCCGTTGTGCCCTTTCCAGGATGGCTCTCGTATTCGAGCCCGCCGCCATGTTGTTGCAAAATTTGTTGCATGGCCGGCACCCCAAGCCCGACGCCAAACTTCTTGGTTGAATAAAGCGGTTCAAAGATTCTTTGCAATTGGGCTTCATCCATGCCCGGCCCGTTGTCGGTGACCTTGAGCTCGACACCGCGCGAGGTCAGCTGGGTCGAGATCTTGATTAATGGGCTTTGCACTGTCATTTCTTCCGGTCGGCCATCCTTGCCGGCCATAGCCTCAGATGCATTGTTCAACATGTTGGTAAGGACGCGCGACATCCGATTGGTGTCTATGGTCACGTTATGCTCAAAGAACTCCATCGAGCACTCAACTCGAACGGCTGCCGGCAACTTCTCGGCCAGGTCCCTAAGGTTCACCAAAACCCAATCGTCGAAGTTGACGATTTCACGCCGCAGATTGTCGGCGCGGGTAAATTCCATTAGTTCGGTGATGATCTTTTCGCAGTGCCCAATGCTGTGGTTGATACGATCCAAAGGTGTGGACAGGTCGACATCCAGGGTCTCCAGCTGGCGTTTGACGGTGTAGGCCGATGCCCGCGCAGCGCCAAGCGGATTGCGCATCTCGCGCGCCACTCTTGCCGTCAACTGGCCCATTTGTGCAAGCTTGCCTTTGCGGATCAGCTCATCTTGCGTATCGGCAAGTTGCTGCATGTTGCCTTCCAGTTCGCGATTGAGATTGACCATGTCCTGGTTGGTGTTCTGCAACTGCTGCGCCATTTGACGGGCTTGTTGCTCCGCCTCGACGGTCTTTGCATGGGCCCTTTGTACCTCGGCTACCGTTTCCTGGGCACGGAGTGCCTTTGAGCGCGCGGATGCCGACATCTGCAGGAACAAAAAACAAATGGACAACAGAACGATGCCAACATACCCACCGACTTCAAAAATCCATATGCGACTGATGTCGACGCTGTCGAAATAGGTTGAGTTCGGTGTTCCTGCCCACATCAGCCATTTGCTACGCGGGTCAAATGCATTCAGTTCGACGACTGCCGAGAAAATCAATTCCGGGTCCGGTTCGCCGCGCGCGACCCATTTGGCTGAATGTTTTTCTTGCCCGTCTGGATGCGCTCGCGTCACAAAATTGTAGGTTGAGTTCAGCAGGGCATAATTTTTCGACGGCAACAGATTGCGCAACGCGTTGCTCAGAATGATGGCGGTAACGGACCCTTTGAGTACTCCGTCCGGGCCGTAAAACGGCACTGACAACATCAGGCCTGAACGGTCTGCATCATCGAATGTACGGGCATAGTGCGTGTTGTCACAGGTGATCACTTCCTCTCCGCTGATCATCGGCGCATCGAGGCCGCTTATCGATGACAGGGTCGGATATTGCTGCTTCAGCCACTGCTGGTGTTTGACAAGTTGCCGGTATTCGTAAATCTCCAGTTCTGCCAGTTCAGGTTCCTGCGGACCGGTAGCTGTAGCTGCAGCGCTAAACGGGTCTTCTGCTTTGGAAAATTTGCCGCCCTGGACGATCAATTCATCGAACATGACGATCGGCTCTTCAGGCTTTCCGGTTACCGGATCGGTTCGGGATGGATCGAAGTCAACCGGTACGACATAAATTTCTGAGATCGAGACACTGGTTGCCAGGTTGTTGTAGATTTGCTGGATGGTCATCCGGTCGTCGGCATCCAGGTTTGTTCCATGGCGATCAATCTTGGTAACGCTGGGAAGCCGGGAAATGGTTCTGATGTTCTCATGGATCGAGCGAAACGCCGTCTCCAGTTTCAGAACCTCCCGTTTTGCATTGGTTTCACCGTCGTGAACAAAGTGCCTCCTGGCAGCCTGATATTCCCGCTGACTGGCCAAATATTGGGCAGCGAACAGGCTCGCTGCCACAATGCCGATTATGACGTACCCGACAATCGGTCTTAAATTTTTCCGCATGGCCTGCTGTCTACACGCAAAGATTGTATATATTTTTCAATACAATCTATCTTCCGAAAGTTAACGGATTCGCTTGAACAGCGGAAACGACGGTCAATTTCGCGCCGGAATATCTCGACAGCCTGTCAGAGCCACTTCAACTGTTCTTCCTTGCGCCGACGGTATGCGGCACGTTCAAGCTCACACGCCGAATTGACCGAAAGCGGCAGATGGGATGCCCAGGCGAGTTCGTCTCGGGTTACGCCGATGTCATCAAGGATCCTGTCTTCACGATCCTGCAGTTTCCTGACCTGCCGGCGCGCCTTCCAGTTGCGGTAAAGGGCGCCGAGCGTCCGCTGCACAGTTGCAACACACCCAGATTGGGTATGAGAGATGGATTGATCGGTCATGGCGCAAGTCCTCTTGTTTGCGGAAAATGGGAGATTTTCCGCAAGGGTTATGTCCGCTGTGTGCGGGCGGGGAGTTTGGTTTCGAACGCCAGCTTGGCGTTGCTGTTACGCCAATATGACGATTTCCTATTGATCAATCAAACGAATATGTTTTATGATTTACATCAACATCATTGATCAAAAGGTGCACCATGATTGCCAATCTGGATATTGATCTTCTGAAAACCTTTATTGCCATTGCCGAGCAAGGCAGCTTCACACGGGCCGCTGATGAGGTCCACAAGACCCAGTCTGCCGTCAGCATGCAGATGAAGCGGCTGGAGGACATTGTGCAGCGCCCGCTGTTCGACCGCGATGGACGGCAGAACAAGCTGACACTCGATGGCGACCGTTTGCTCGACTATGCCCGGCGTATCTCGCGGCTGAACGATGAAGCGGTTGCGACCTTTACCCGGCCGGAGCTGATAGGATCGATACGGCTTGGCACGCCCGATGATTATGCCGACCGGCTGTTGCCGGAGATCCTGGGACGCTTCTCGCGCACCCACCCGCTCGTGCAGGTCGATGTCAATTGCATCAGCAGCGGCACGCTGAGTGAAATGGCCCGGCGCAACGAAGTCGATCTGGCGGTGATCACCTGCAATCACAAGACAGATGCCGATGAAATCGTGCGGACCGAGCCACTGGTGTGGGTCACCTCTGCCCAGCATCACGTGCATGAGCGCGACACCGTGCCGGTCGCGCTGTCGCACACGGGCTGCATCTGGCGGCAAATGGCGCTCAATGCACTCGACAAGAGCAATCGGCCATATCGCATCGGGTATGCCAGCGCCAACTCCAATGCGATCAATGCCGCCGTCATGGCCGGACTGGCCATTGCCGCGATCCCCAAGATCGTCATGCGGCCTGGTATGCGGATCCTGTGCGAAGAAGACGGGTTTCCGCCGATCGGTGAGTTTGAGATCGGTCTGGTTTACGCGCCGGGTGAACGATCCAGCCCGGTCGACGCGCTTGCATGCCATATATCAGAAAGCCTGGCACAGCTTGACCGGCCCTTGATGGCAGCCGAATAACAACACCTAAAGACAACCGGAGACGACAATGGCGGGTAAATCCGACTTCAAACCTGTGGATGCGACTGTCACCCCGCGGTTTGCCGATGTTGCGACTTTCATGCGCACACAACGGCGCGAAATCAGCGCCGAGATCGATATCGGCCTGTGCGGCGTGCCGTTCGATCTGGGCGTCAACTTCCGCTCCGGCCCGCGCGATGCACCGGCGGCGGTGCGCGAGGCCTCACGGCTGATCCGGCAGGTTCATCCGGTGAGCGGCACCAAGCCGTATGACTTGTGCAACGTGGCCGATATCGGCGATGCGCCGGTCAATCCGCTGGACAAGGATGACTCGATTAGCCGGATTGAGACATTTTTTGGCACGTTGAAGACAGCCGGCATCCGGCCGATTGCCGTGGGCGGCGATCATACCGTTCCCCTACCGGTGCTGCGGGCGCTGGCCAAGGATGAGCCGGTCGGCATTTTGCAGTTCGATGCCCATGCCGATATTCTCGATGAATTGTGCGGCACCAAAGTCAATCACGCCACGATCATGCGCCGCGGTCTTGAAGAAGGCCTGATCGACCCGAACCGGGTGGTGCAGCTTGGCCTGCGCGGCAGCCGGTTTGGCGATGACGACATCCGCTTTGGCCAGGAGGCCGGTTACCGCTGCATCACGATCGATGAGTACGAGGATCTCGGCCGGGCGAGCACCATCGAGATCATCGATGAGGTGCTGGGCGATGGACCGGTTTACATCACCCTGGATATTGACGGCATCGATCCGTCCTATGCACCAGGAACGCCGGTGCCCGAGATTGGCGGCTTGATCCCGCGCGATGTGCAGGTCATCGTGCGCTCGCTTGCCGGCAAGAACATCGTCGGCGCTGATATCTGCGAGGTGGCGCCGTGCTACGATCCAACTGGAATCACCTGCGTGACAGCGGCCAATATGATGTTTGAAATGTTGTGTGTGATGGCTGAAGCCGTTGCCGCTGGCAGGTGAGAGCAATTGACTATCGTTAGTCAGGACATCGACAAGGCTGCCCAGCTACTGCGGGAGGGCAAGTTGGTGGCGTTTCCGACCGAGACGGTTTACGGGCTCGGCGCCGATGCCACCGATGACCGGGCGGTGACACGCATCTATGTGGCCAAGGAACGCCCGCAATTCAATCCGCTGATCGTTCATATTGCCTCGATTGACGCGGCGAAAGTGCTCGGCGTGTTTAATGCAGCGGCAACAGCACTGGCCAACGCCTTGTGGCCCGGCGCGCTGACGCTGGTGGTGCCGCGGACTAAAGACTGTCCGGCCTCACTGTTGGTGAGTGCCGGGATGAACAGCATTGCGCTACGGGTGCCTCGGCACCCGGTCGCCCATGCACTGCTGACCAAGGTCCAGCGGCCGATTGCAGCGCCAAGCGCCAACCGGTCCGGCCGGATCAGTCCGACAGCGCCGCACCATGTCATGGCTTCGCTTGGTGGGCGGATCGACATGGTGCTGGATGGCGGCACGTGCGGTATCGGGCTTGAGTCGACCATTATCAGCTGTCTTGCCGAGCCGCCTGCCCTGTTGCGTCCAGGCGGCATAGCCTGCGAGACAATCGAGGATGTGCTGGAGGGCGCAATGGCAACAGTGAACGACGATGGCGAGGCGCCCGTTGCACCGGGCCAGCTGGCATCGCATTACGCTCCCCGGGCGAAGGTGAGAATGGGCGCCACCAGCGTTCAAGATGGTGAGGCCCTGCTGGCCTTCGGGCCGAAACTTCCCAGCCATGCAGGAGAAATGCGCAATTTATCAGAGCGTGGTGACCTGGGCGAGGCAGCAGCAAACCTGTTCGCCATGCTGCATGAACTTGATGCATCCGGCGCGGCCGGGATTGCCGTGATGCCAATTCCCGATACTGGCCTTGGACTGGCGATCAACGACCGGCTGAACAGGGCATCTGCAGAGCGCTGACTCACCTTGAGTTGCGACAGAGTTGATCGGGATCAATGTGGTTAAATTTGCGTTAATGCCATTGTAATCGCATAATGAGGCATAGGCGGAGGTCACTTTAACCCCTGACCGGAGGCGCAGAATATGCAGCCATACAGATTACTTACACTCGGGCTTACGGCCATTGTGGCCGCTCTTTTAACTTTTGCATCGTCTGGACCGGCACATGCCGGCGCGCTTGCCGCGCAAGGCGCTGGCGGCGTGAACAAGGCGATAACCCATGTCAGCGACGCCAATGTCGTAAAAGTCGCCAAACGACGCGGCAGCCGATTTCGCCGCGTTGGCAAATTCCGGCGCAGCGGCGCGCTTCGCCGTCCTGGCAGTGTGCGTCGCCATGGTGGATTTCGCCGCCATGCCGGACTTAAACGTCATCGCGGATATCGCCGCCATGGCGGATTTAAACGTCATCGCGGACACCGGCGGTTTGGCCACAGACGTCATCGCCGGTCGAGCCTGATCATCAGTTACGCTCATCCCTACCCGTACGGTTACGGCTCGTCTTATTTCGGCTACGGCTATGGCTATCCGTATTATTACGCGGACCCCTACCATCCGCCGGCAGCCTATGTCACGCCGCGCTATCGGCGCTCGGCCCGCCGGGCGTCCTATCGCCGCTCGTGCCGTCCGTTTGGCGTCGGCACGCGACAATGGACACGGTGCTGCTCGCGCAAGTATCGCTCGTTCAATCCGCGCACCGGCAAATATTTGAGCTATTCCGGCCGCTATCGAACCTGCCGGTAGCCGGTTTGCCAATTGGGTCTCGACGCTGAGGCCGGCGGCTCTTATGGTCGCCGGCATGGATGATCACGTGAGCAAAACGTCAGCGCCGAGCCTGGAAACACTGACCCGTCTGAGCGCGGTCGTTGGCGAGCGGTATGCAATTACCGATGTATCCGATATGGCGCCATATCTTTGCGAAGCACGGGACAAATATCATGGCAAGGCGGCCCTGGTGCTGCGGCCCGGATCGACCGAAGAAGTGTCTGAGCTGCTCAAGATTGCCGATGTAACCAGAACGGCTGTCGTGCCGCAAAGTGGCAATACCGGACTGGTTGGTGGACAAATTCCCTTCGAGCACGGCCGCGAGGTGCTCATGTCGCTCGACCGGATGAACAAGATCCGGGATGTCGATCGGGTTGACAACACCATCATTGTCGATGCCGGAGTGACACTACAGCAGGTGCAGGACGCCGCCGTTAAGGTTGACCGGTTGTTCCCGCTCTCTCTCGCCTCGCAAGGCTCATGCTGCATCGGCGGCAATCTGGCGACCAATGCCGGCGGCATCGGCGTTCTGGCCTACGGCAGCGCCCGACAGTTGTGTCTCGGCCTTGAAGTGGTGCTGGCCGATGGCCGGATCTGGAACGGGCTGCGCCGGCTGCACAAGGACAACACCGGCTATGATCTCAAGGACTTGTTCATCGGCAGCGAGGGCACGCTGGGAGTGATCACGGGCGCTGCACTGAAGCTTTATCCCGCCCCCCGCGACAAGGCGGTTGCCTGGATCGCCGTGCGCGACCCGCAAGCGGCCCTGGCGTTGCTGGAGATTGCCCGCGGCAACAGCAGCGGCGAGGTTACCGCGATGGAGATCGTGCCGCGCGTTGGCGTTGAGATTTCCGTCAAGCACGCCCAGACCATAGACCCACTCGATGATGCACACGGCTGGTATGCGCTGCTCGAACTCTCGGGCCAGGGCGCGCCGGGCATTCTGGCAGCTGACATGGAACGGGTTCTCGAACTCGCCCTTGAGGCTGACGTAGTGCTTGATGCGGTGATTGCAGCCTCTCAGGCCCAGGCCGATGAGATCTGGCGTATCCGTGAGGCGTTGTCGGAAGTTCAACGGCTCGAAGGCGGATCGATCAAGCACGATATTGCGGTGCCGGTCTCGCGGACGCCAGAATTCATTGACCGGGCAGTCAAGGCGGTTATGGAACTGGTGCCGGACGCGCGGCCGATCCCGTTCGGCCACCTCGGCGACGGCAACATCCATTTCAACGTCAGCCAGCCGGTTGATGCCGACAAGGATGAATTTCTGGCCAACTGGGAAAAAATGAACGAGATCGTGCACGATATCGTTGGCGATCTCGGTGGCACGATCAGTGCCGAGCACGGCATCGGGCGCATGAAGCGGGACTTGATGCGCGGTGTCAAATCCGATGTTGAACTGAACCTGATGCGCTCGCTGAAACAAATGCTGGATCCGAACAACATTCTCAATCCGGGCAAATTGCTGCCGTGAGCAAGCTCCGGTTCACATCGATCTGTGATGCGGATGTCGCTCGGGTTCGGGAACTTTGGGACCGCTGCGGGCTGATCCGGCCCTGGAATGATCCGGACGAGGATATCGCCTTTGCCCGCAAGTGCCCGCAATCGGAGATCCTCGTGGGCAGGAGCCATGATGATATCGTCGCCTCGGTGATGGTCGGCCACGACGGCCACCGCGGCGCGGTCTATTACGTCTCGGTCGATCCCGATGCCCAGGGCAAGGGCTACGGCAAGCAGGTCATGGCCGCTGCCGAAAACTGGTTGAAGCAACAGGGCGTATGGAAGTTGAACCTGTTGGTGCGGGCCGAGAATGAAGCCGTCCGGGGCTTTTATGAGCAGCTCGGTTATGAAGTTGAACCGAGACTATGCATGGCCCGCAAGTTGCTGGAAGATTAGGGTCAGGCCCCCCTCCTCATCCGTCATCCCGTACAAGCGGCGGAGCCGCGCTGATACGGGATCCAGGGGCAGAACAGTACAGCTT
>JABDJG010000077.1 GCA_013002595.1 Hyphomicrobiales bacterium
GGAGATGACCGTTGCGCCGAACCCGTTTCAGATTCTGACCTGGTGGGCGGCCCATACCAACGATATCCGGCTCGGCACCGCCGTTGTCGTTGCCCCCTACTGGCATCCGATCAATGTCGCCGGTGAAGCAGCCTTGCTGGATCTGTACAGCGGCGGCCGGCTCGACTTCGGCATCGGTTCAGGCGCCTATCAGCGTGAATTCGACCGCATGACTCCCGGTCTCAAACAGACCGAAGGCTGGCGCTACATGCAGGAAATGCTGCCTGCGGTCAAAGCACTGTGGGCCGGAGATTATGCCCATGAGGGTGAGTTCTGGTCGTTCCCGACATCGACTTCGGTGCCAAAACCGGTGCAAAAGCCGCATCCGCCAATCTGGATCGCGGCACGAGCGCCGGTCAGCTATGACTTTGCCGTCAAAGAAGGCTGCAACATCATCTCGTGGCCGCTGACACGGCCGATGTCAGAGGCCGAGCTGTACAAAGAGCGTCTCGAGGAGGCAATGGCGGCCAATCCGGGCTGCGCGCGGCCAACCTTTGCGATGATGCGGCACACCGCGCTTTACGACCGCAAGGAAGACTGGGAAGTACCGGTCAGGTCAGTCCAACGGCTGCTGGGCCAGTTTGAAAACCTGTTCAAGAACCTCGGCGATGTCGAGAACGGGTTTCCCAAGCAGATCGATCTCGGCGATCTGGTCAATCGGGACGAGTTCAATGCGCAGATGCTGCATGACAACCTGATGTTCGGGACGCCTGATGAGGTGATCGCCAAGCTGAAACCTTACGAAGCACTTGGTGTCGACAAGTTCATCTATTCGGCCAACACAGGCCTCGGATTGGCGGAACAGAAGCGCTCGATGGAGCTGTTCATCAACGAAGTCATGCCGGCCTTCAAAGAGACCCGCGCCACCGCGGCGGCGCAATAGGACATAGCAACATGCAGGCGGGAGTAGAAATCCGCCGGGCGGGTGCGATCCTGGAGGTCACACTCGACCGGCCGAAAGTCAATGCGATCGATTTCGAGGCGAGCCGGGCGCTGGCCGAGGCCTTCGCCATGCTGCGCGACGACGATGATCTGCGGGTTGCCATCCTGACCGGCGGCGGTGACAGGATATTTTCCGCCGGTTGGGACCTCAAGGCGCTCGACCGCGGGGACACCAAACTGGAGAACTGGTGGGACGATGGCGATTATGGCGATGGCGGATTTGCCGGACTGACCGAGAACTGGACCAACAACAAACCGGTGATCGCGGCGCTCAACGGTCTGGTGATCGGCGGCGGGTTCGAGCTGGCCCTGGCCTGCGATCTGCTGATTGCAGCCGATCATGTCGAGTTCGCCCTGCCCGAAATGCCACTTGGCATGGTGCCCGACGCCGGCGCGCTGCAGCGCCTGCCGCGGCGCCTGCCCTACAACATCGCAATGGAAATGTTTGTGCTCGGCCGGCGCATGCCGGCGGCCGAGGCGGCGCACTACGGCCTGATCAACAAGGTGGTGCCGGCTGCTGACCTGATGACCGCGGCGCGCGAATGGGCCCAGCAGCTGGCCGAGACGGCGCCACTGGCGCTGCAGACCGTCAAGGAGGTCTTGCGGGCGATCGAGTGCCAGCCGCTGGAGCAAGCCTTTGCCGGCATGCGCAGCGGCGCGCTTGAGACCTATGGCCGAATGCTCACATCGCAAGATGCCAGGGAGGGCGTCAACGCGTTTGTCGAAAAGCGCAAACCCAATTTCAAAGGACGTTGAGGCGTGACCAGACCTGCACCTGAAAACGTCGATGTCGTTGCCAGCCTGGGCGCCGGGCCGATCGGCGGTGGCTGGTCGGCGCATTTCCTGGCGCGCGGTTATGATGTGGTCAGCTACATCCACGACCCGGCAGAAGAAGCTGCCTTGCGCACGTTCATCGATACGGCCTGGGTGAACCTTGAAGAACTCGGACTGCAGCCCGGCGCCTCGCGCAACCGGCTGACTGTGACCAGCGATCTGGAGGCAGCGGTTGCCAGCGCCGGCTTCATTCAGGAAAGCGCACCGGAGCGGCTCGACCTGAAACAGGCGCTTTATGCCCGGCTCGGCGACATTGTGCCTGGGGACGTGGTGATTTCCTCAAGCACATCCGGGCTGACGATGACGGAAATTCAAAAGAGCTGCGCGACGCCGGCGCGCACGGTGGTCGGTCATCCGTTCAATCCGCCTTACCTGCTGCCGCTGGTTGAAATCGTCGGCGGGGAAAAATCATCGCCCGAGGCTGTCGAATGGGCGCGTGCGTTCTATGAGGCTGCCGGCAAGGCGCCTTTGGTATTGGCCAAGGAGATACCCGGCTTTGTCGCAACCCGCCTGCAGGAAGCCTTGTGGCGTGAGGCCTTGCACATGGTGGCAAATGGTGAGGCGACGCCGGAGCAGATCGATGTGGCGCTGATGAACGGACCGGCGCCGCGGATGGCGTTTCAGGGCCAGTGCATGGCGTTTCACGTCGCCTGCGGGGCCGGCGGCATGGCGACCAACCTCGACCAGTTCGGCCCGGCGCTTAAATTGCCGTGGACGCGGCTGGAGGCGCCCGAACTGACCCAGGAACTGCGCGACCGGATGGTCAATGGCTGCAACGAAATTGCCGGTGACAGGCCGTTTGAAGAGATGGTCGAAGAGCGTGACAGGGCGATTGTCGCGATCCTCAAGTCGATCAGGCAAATCAAGGGAGAAGCATCATGAACTATGAAGTCGTGGTCACCTGTGCGGTGACCGGCGCCGGCGATACCACGGGCAAACATCCAGGCGTTCCAGTGACGCCGAAACAGGTCGCCGATGCGGCGATCGAGGCGGCCAAGGCCGGCGCGGCGGTCGCCCATTGCCATGTGCGTGATCCCGAGACCGGCCAGGGCTCGCGCGATCCTGAACTGTTCAAGGAGGTGGTCGACCGGATCCGCAGCGCCGATACCGATGTGGTGATCAACCTGACCGCCGGCATGGGCGGCGACTGGGTGCCCGATGAGGCCAACCCGGCAATGCCCGGGCCGGGCACCGACATGATCGGCCCGGCCGAGCGGCTGGCACATGTCGAGATGCTGAAACCGGAGATCTGCAGCCTTGATTGCGGCACGCTCAATTTCGGCAATGGCAACGAGATCTATATTTCAACGCCGCCGTACCTGCGCGAGATGGCCCGGCTGGTGCAGTCCTGGGGCGTCAAGCCGGAACTGGAAGTGTTCGAGCTTGGCCATATCCGGTTTGCCAAGCAATTGATCGCCGAGGGACTGATCGATGCCCCGCCGATGTTTCAGATCTGCCTCGGCATCCCGTGGGGAGCGGATCAGGATGTCGACACCATGAAGGTGATGAAGGACCAACTGCCGGACGGCGCCAGTTGGGCAAGCTTTGGCATCTCGCGCATGCAGATGCCGATGGCAGCCGTTGCCACCGTGATGGGCGGCAATGTGCGGGTCGGGCTGGAGGACAATATCTACCTGGACCGCGGCGTGCTGGCGACAAACGGCCAGCTGGTTGAACGGGCGGTTGAGATCATCGAGCGCTTGGGCGCTCGCGCGGTGACGCCGGCCGAAGCGCGCAGCAAGCTTGGATTGCGCGGGGGATGACGCCGGCACGGCGCCAGAACCTGGAGCGGCTGCTCAAACCGCGCCATGTCGCGCTGATCGGCGGCAGGGACGCTGAAGTCGTTGCCGGCGAATGCGCCCGAATCGGCTACCCGGGGCCGGTGTGGCCGGTCAATCCCAGGCGCGACGAGATCGGCGGGCACAAATGTTTTGCCGCGATTGAAGATCTGCCGGAGGCGCCAGATGCGGTGTTTCTGGCGATACCGGTGGAGGCTGCGATTGATGCCATTGCCCGGCTGAGGGCGATCGGTGCCGGTGGCATCGTTTGTTATACGGCCGGCTTTGGCGAGGTTGGCGACGACGAGGCCGAAGCTGCCCTCATCGAGGCGGCCGGTGACATGGCGCTGGTCGGGCCGAACTGTTACGGGC
>JABDJG010000098.1 GCA_013002595.1 Hyphomicrobiales bacterium
CTTTGGAGCTTTCGCTTCGGATTCCCTGCTAATACACATCATACGTTCCACCGAGGATGTGATCTTGCTGCGTCACCTGTGGGGTTGCTGAGAGCTCAAGACGCTCACCGTTGCGATCGACGACCACGGCAATCGTGCTGCCGTGATTGCGGGCCATAATCGATTGAATGTCGGAAAATTTATCAATTTCAGTGCCGTCCAGTTCAGCTATCCGGTCACCGGCCATCATGCCCGCCATTTCCGCCGCACTGCCCTTCATGATGACATCGGCTACCGGCAGGCTGACGCGCTCGCCATTGAACATGAAGCTGAGCGTATAAATGATTATTGCCAAAATGAAATTCGCTGCAGGGCCGGCGGCCACAACTGCCGCACGACTGGGCAGTGGTTTGCTATGGAAAGCGGTTTCGGAAGGCGGCACTTCGGGTACGGGTTCGGCATCGCCTGCCGGCATACTTGCCGCATTCGCATCGTCTTCGAATTTTACATAACCACCAATCGGTATCCAACCGAGCTTCCAGCGGGTGCCGTATTTGTCCGTCTTACCGATAATTTCACGGCCAAAACCAACCGCAAACGTTTCGACGCCTACACCACACCAGCGCGCAACCTTGAAGTGCCCGTACTCGTGGATGAACACAATGACCGTCAATACCACCAGGAACGGTACCACGCTCGACAGGACAACCCATAACGAGGATGTCACCACATCAAAGAATTCCATAAGTCCTCCGTATGCCCGGCTTCCGGGACCCGCGCGGTGGGGTTAAAAATGGCGTCACCGCAGGGTGTTCAAAGCAAATTCCGGGCCAACTCCGTCGCCGTTTCCCTGCCGTACCGATCTGCGTCCCAAACATCATCCAGCGAACCCAACGATGTTATCGCCGAATCTCGCTCGGCCAGAGACAGGGTTTCTTCTACCAGCGCTGCGATCTGGAGAAAACCAATTCTTTGCGACAGGAATTCGGCAACGGCGATTTCATTTGCCGCATTTAGGATCGTCGTGGCGCTGCCGCCTCTTTCAAGCGCTGCCAAACACATCCTGACGGCGGGAAATACGTCGTGACGGATGGGTTCAAAGGTCAAATCAGCCGATTTGGTCAAATCGAGCCGCTCGACCGGCGCTTTCAGGCGCTCGGGATACGCCAGCGCCAGGGCAATCGGTGTGCGCATATCGGGCATGCCCAACTGGGCCAACACCGAACCGTCTATATAGGACACAAAACTGTGGACAATTGACTGGGGGTGGACGATGGCATCTATTTGTCCATGCCCGATCGGAAATAATTGAAATGCTTCAATCAGTTCCAGGCCTTTGTTCATCAACGTCGCCGAATCGATCGTAATCTTGCGGCCCATCGTCCAGTTGGGATGGTTTAGGGCATCCTCGATGCGCACATCCTTGAGCTTGGCAGCGTCCCATGTACGAAACGGGCCACCTGATGCCGTCAGGGTCACTTTGTCTAGACTGTCTGCATTTCGGGTCTCAAAACACTGAAAGATGGCACTGTGCTCGGAATCAACGGGAATGACCGGCACCGATTTTGCCGCCGCACGTTGCATAAAAACGTCGCCCGCGCTGACCAGGCATTCCTTGTTGGCAAGTGCAACCGGGGTACCCTGGTCAATCGCCGCCAGGGTCGGTTTTAGGCCCTGGGCGCCGACAATGGCGCCGATGAGCAGATCTGCCGGCCTCTGGGCAGCCTCAATGACCGCCGTTTCGCCGGCCGCTGCGGCAATCCCGCTTCCCGCCAGCGCTGACGTGAGTTGATCAAACAATGCGGGGTCGGCTGTGACGGCTATCTTGGCGCCGAACTCAACTGCATCGGCGGCAAGCTGCACGATGTTGCGATTACCGACCAGTGCTTCGATCTGGAAGGTTTCGCGATGATGGCGCACGACATCCAGCGTCGACTGACCGATTGAGCCGGTGGATCCAAGGATGGTTAAATTCTTCACCGGCCGGGCAGCCCCTTCTGGATCAGGTTGTTGAAGCGCGTTTGAAACTTGCAAGATTTATCCTGTTCTACCAGATCAAAAGACCGGTTGCCGGATTATTCAGACTTTGCCGCGCTATGCCGACGATGAGAGCGGCAACACTGACCGCAAGCAATGCATCAACGCGATCGAGAATGCCGCCGTGGCCAGGAATGATCGATCCGCTATCCTTGATGCCCTTGCGGCGTTTTGCTGCCGATTCGTACAGATCGCCGATCTGGCCGACCGCGCCGAACACGCCGGCCATCAGCATTAGTGGAAGCAGTCCGCCAAGGCCGGCGAACCAGGCCACCAGCGTACCGCCAAGCGCGCCGCCGACGACTGCACCGCCCAAGCCCGCCCAGGTCTTGTTGGGCGAAATCACCGGCGCGAGCTTGGGGCCGCCGATGGTGCGTCCAAAAGCGTATGCCAATGTGTCGGCCAGCCAGACCACCGCGAAGATCCACAATATCGCGATAAACCCGTTTTCCGGCGATTGCCGCAGCTGCACGAATGCCGCCATTGGCAACGCGATGTAGGGCACGCCGAGCAAGGTCCAGAAACTGATCTGTTTTCTCATGCCGCCGGCGATCAACAGGCTGATGCTCCAGGTGAAAGCGGCAAGCGCGATCATCGAAAGGAATGAATACTTAAGGACCGGAAAGGTCACGATCAGCACCGCAAGGGAATGAACGGCAAACTGCACCTTTGATCCATCGAACACGATCCGTGACCATTCGGCCGAAGCCGCAATGCCGATGAGGGCGACCAGCGCGATGAACCAGATGCCGCCGGCCCAGGTGATGGCGACAGCAACGGGTATCATCACGGCTGCTGCCGCTATACGCAGACCAAGTCCCTGCCATCGGGATTGTGATGAAGTGCTGGACTGATCAGGCGTGGGCACGCGGCTAGGCCTGGTCAGACGGCTTTGGCGGTCAACCCGCCAAACCTGCGCTCACGACCGACATATTCATCAATCGCGCGCTCAAAGCTCTCCTGGTTGAAATCCGGCCAATGTTCTTCAATGAAGACAAATTCCGCATAGGCAAGTTGCCAAAGCAGGAAGTTTGAAATGCGTTTTTCGCCGCTGGTGCGAATCAACAGGTCCGGATCGGGAGTACCGGAGGTATACAGGTGCCGGGTAAATTCATCGGGGTCAATATCATCGAGCGCCAGCTGGCCGGCCGAAACCTGCGCAGCCATTTGCTGTGCAGCATGAACGAGCTCCTGGCGACCGCCGTAATTGAAAGCAACGACAAGGTTCAATGACTTGTTGTTGCGCGTCAGATGCTCGCACTCATCGAGCATGGTCACGATATCGGCGCTGAGCGATGTACGGTCGCCAACCACCTTCACACGAACGTCTGCAGCGTGCAGGTCAACAACATCCTGGCGGATGAAACGGCGCAGGAGATCGAGAAGATAATTCACCTCACCTGGAGGGCGTGACCAGTTTTCCGAGCTGAAACTGTAGATTGTCAGATATTCGATGCCCAGCTCAAGGGCTGCGCGGACGGCGCGGCGCACTGCTTCAACGCCCTGCTTGTGGCCTGCCGAACGCGGCAATGAGCGCTGATGTGCCCAACGGCCATTGCCGTCCATGATAATCGCAACATGGCGAGGTTTGGATTTAGTCATCGATGCCCACTGATGCCTACAGGATGCGCACGGTCCGGAAAAGCGACTCACGCACTTCAATTTATCACATCATCACACAACACCGATGTGCAAAATTCCTGCAATTACCGAAATCAAACATGCATGATTTCAGCATCCTTGTGTTCCAGCAAGTCATCGATTTCCTTGATCGTCTTGTCGGTGATCTGCTGAATTTCCTCACCCTTGTCGCGGTGCTCGTCCTTGCTCATGTTGAAGTCGTGCTCGAGCACCTTGAGGGTTTCCATGCCATGACGGCGCACATTGCGAACGGCAACCTTTGCCTGTTCAGCATACTGGTGGGCAACCTTGGTAAGGTCGCGGCGGCGGTCCTCGGACAGCTCGGGGATCGGCACACGGATGACCTGGCCTTCGACCATCGGATTGAGCCCCAGGTTGGATTCCCGGATGGCCTTTTCAGCGGCACCGACCAGGCTTTGATCCCAGATTTGCACCGACAGCATGCGCGGTTCCGGTACCGAGATCGTACCGACCTGTGACATCGGCATGCTGGAGCCATAGGCATCGACCATCACCGGCTCGAGAAGGCCTGAGCTGGCGCGTCCGGTGCGCAGTCCGGCAAACTCTGCCTTCAAAGCCTCGACAGCGCCTTCCATGCGGCGGGTTAAGTCTTTCAGATCATGTTTTGGCTCTTCACTCATTGCGCATACCCTTCAAATTTGAAGCTCTGTCCACAGTCCCTAGTCTTAGTCGGCAGACATTACTGTATATCGTCCGCTGCCTGACAATACGGCCTTAAGCCCGTCCTCGGTGCGGATCGAGAATACGATTACCGGAATTTCATTATCCCGTGCAAGCGCTATGGCCGCTGCATCCATGACCTTGAGGTTCTTTGTGAGCACATCCGTATAGCTGATCCGGTCGAAGCGCCGGGCATCGGGCGCCGTTTTTGGGTCATCGGCATAGATGCCATCAACGCTCGTGCCTTTCAAAAGAGCATCGCATTCCATCTCCGCAGCTCGCAGGGCAGCAGCTGTGTCTGTCGTGAAATATGGATTGCCGGTACCGGCCGCAAAAATGACCACCCTGGCTTTTTCTAGATGCCGCACCGCGCGGGCGCGGGCAAACGATTCGCAAACCGTTGGCATGGGGATGGCCGATTGAACCCTGGCATCGACACCTGCGGCGCGCAGTCCGTTTTGCATGGCCAGTGCGTTCATGACGGTCGCCAGCATGCCCATATAATCGGCATCGGTGCGCTGCATGCCCCTGGCCGCACCGGCAACACCTCGAAATATGTTGCCACCGCCAATCACCAGGCACATCTGGGTGCCTCTGGCGACGGCATCGGCAACTTCGCCGGCGACCTGGCCGACCATCGCCATATCGATGCCGAAATCCTGCTTGCCCATCAAGGCCTCTCCGGAGACCTTGAGCAATACCCGTTTCAATTTCAAAGGGTTGGCCATGAGAGATGCCTCAGATAATTGTGCAGCGGCACTTTATGCCGCCGCACAACGATTCGGCCATATGGGTCAGCCGCCGGACGCTGTCTTGGCAACTTCAGACGCAAAGTCTTCATCCGGCCCGGTGTCGATGCCTTCACCCAGCTGCATGCGGATGAAACCGGTGATCTTGACCGGCGCGCCGATGTCACCTTCTGCGAGCTTTGCAGCCTTTTCGACGGTATTTTCGCCATCGATCACAAAGGTCTGAGACAGCAACACCGATTCTTCATAGAACTTGCGCATCCGGCCATCGACCATCTTTTCGACGATGTTTTCCGGTTTGCCGCTCTCGCGGGCCTGCTCGGAATAGACCGCACGTTCACGCTCGACGACATCCTGGTCAAGTTGTTCAGGCGTCAAGGCCAGCGGATTGGCCGCTGCCACGTGCATGGCGACCTGCTTGCCAAAGGCCAGGGCTGCGGCTTCATCGCCTTCGGTCTCAATGCCGACCAGCACACCGATCTTGCCAAGGCCGGCTGCGACCTGATTGTGCATGTAGCTTGCGATAACGCCATTGGTGACGGAAATCGCTGCCGTACGGCGCACGTTCATGTTCTCACCGATCGAGCCAACCATTTCGCTGACGTATTCGGCAACGGACTTGCTGCTGTTGGGATAACCGGCGGCAATGAGTTTTTCGACATCGCCTTCACATGACAACGCCACGTTGGCGATGGTGGAGACCGTCTGTTGAAACTGTTCGTTGCGGGCAACGAAGTCAGTCTCGGAATTGACCTCTACCGCGGCACCAATCTTACCTTCGGTGGCGATGCCAACCAGGCCTTCCGCTGCAACGCGTGAAGCCTTCTTGGCAGCCTTGGCCAGGCCCTTGGCACGCAGATAGTCGACAGCAGCTTCCATGTCGCCGTTCGTCTCTGTCAAAGCGCCTTTGCAATCCATCATGCCTGCGCCGGTTGTCTCGCGCAGCTCTTTCACCATGCTTGCGGTGATGTTTGCCATGTCAAACCTCTTGGAATCGTCTCTTTGTCGGGAACGGCGCCCGCCGTCATGTCCCATTCAACATGACACATGCGTGAGGGTGGGCGCCGGGAGTGCTAGCTGGCGGGAGTTGCCTCTTCGCCGGCGGCTTCTGCGGGAGCCGCTTCGGCAGGTGCTGCGTGTTCAGCAGCCGGTGCCTCTTCAGCTGCCGGTGCTTCTTCGGCAGCCGGTGCTTCTTCGGCAGCCGGTGCTGTTTCGGCCACGGGCTCCTCGATCACCTCGACAACGGGCTCTTCGGCAGCGCCAACATCGATGCCTTCAGATGACTGACCGCGTGAAATGCCGTCGATGACCGCCTTTGAGACCAGGTCACAATAAAGCGCAATCGCCCGTCCGGCATCGTCATTGCCGGGGATCGGGAAATCCACACCCGCAGGATCGGAATTGGAATCAAGAATTGCGATGACTGGAATGCCGAGGCGATTGGCTTCCTTGATGGCAATCTGTTCCTTGTTGGTATCAACGACGAACATGATGTCGGGGATGCCGCCCATGTCCTTGATGCCACCCAGAGCCTGTTCCAGCTTGTTCATCTCGCGGGTCAGACTGAGCTGCTCGCGCTTGGTGAAGCCTTGGGCTTCCTTGGCCAAAAGCTCTTCAAGCTCGCGCAGACGCTTGATCGAATGCGAAATCGTCTTCCAGTTGGTCAGCGTGCCGCCGAGCCAGCGCGAATTGATGAAGTACTGCGCTGAATTGCGGGCAGATAGTGCGATCTGTTCTGAGGCCTGGCGCTTGGTGCCGACGAACAATACGCGTCCGCCGCCGGCGACAACGTCTGAAATCGTGACCAGGGCCTGGTGCAGCAGCGGCACGGTCTGGGCCAGATCGATGATGTGAATGCCATTGCGGACACCAAAGATGAATGACCCCATCTTGGGGTTCCAGCGGTGTTTCTGGTGGCCGAAGTGAACGCCCGCTTCAAGCAGCTGGCGCATTGAAAAATCAGGCAATGCCATGCCTTTAGTCTCCTTTACCGGTTATACCTCCACGCGAATTGTCACCAGTCAG
>JABDJG010000113.1 GCA_013002595.1 Hyphomicrobiales bacterium
GGTCGAGCGACCGGCGGGCGATGTGCCGGTAAATATTGAGGGAACGCCGTGGGACCCGGAGATGTGGCGCTACTTGCGACAGGGCGGCGCCGGTCAGAGTAAGGTTCCAGACAAAAAGGCCGCAACACTCATTCAGTCGAGCGGCCAGGAATGGCGGGAGTTCCGAGTTGAACTTCTGACACGTTACGGCAAATGGATGCTGGCCGGTGTGTTTGCTGTGCTCGCCTTATTGTTCATGACAAGAGGCCGCATTCGCATAGAGGCTGGTTTCTCGGAGAAGCCAATATTGCGCTTCGGCTCACTTGAACGTTTCGCCCATTGGCTGCTTGCCTTGAGTTTCTTCGTTTTGGCTCTCACCGGGTTGAACATTCTTTACGGTGGTGATGTCGTAATGCCGCTGATTGGCCACAGCCGGTTTGCCAAGGTTGCTGCAGTCGGCAAGTGGCTGCATGATTTCACCGGCTTCAGTTTTATTGCCGGGCTGATCCTGATCCTTGTTTTATGGGTACGAGACAATCTGCCGGACCGAACGGATTTTATCTGGTTGCGGCAGGGTGGCGGCCTGTTGCCAAAGCAGGAGCATCCACCTGCAAAGCGGTTCAATGCCGGGCAGAAGATTATCTTCTGGTTCGTCTTGCTTGCCGGAGGATCCGTAAGTGTCTCCGGCATTTGTCTTATCCTTCCTTTCACCTTTGCGCCCTTTAGCGGCACCTTTGCTGCGTTGAATTATTTTGGCGCCGATTTCCCGACAGACTTGTCTTCCGTTCAGGAGATGCGACTCACCCTCAGCTGGCACGGTGGGCTCAGCATTATCATGATCGCTGTGGTCATTGCGCATGTCTATGTTGGAACAGTTGGTATGGAGGGGGCGTTTGACGCAATGGCGACAGGAGATGTCGATGAAAACTGGGCGCGGCAACATCATTCCCTGTGGGCGGCAGAGCAGATTGCCGGCAAATCCGGATCGCCAACCGTCGACGCAATAGACCCAACACTCACAGACAATAGTGCATCTCACGAAACCTTGCGCGAAACGTCGTGACTGCATCCCGGAAGTGGCTGCGTGTTAGGTTAGTCCCAGCCTGGACTATCTGTGCAAAGATGGCAGCGAATTCCTTGAAGTCCGCTTCCTTCATGCCGTGGCGGGTCATTTCCTGTGTCCCCATGCGTACGCCGCTGGCAGCACCAAAGCCGGGATCATCATGCAATGCCTGCGAGTTGGTGATGATATTGCTGGCTTCTAGCAAGTCGGCGATGACTGCGCCCTGGCACGGTCCGGTCCGCAACAACACCTGATGGGTTTCGGTGAAGCCAATTGTGGGATCGCCCTCGACCTGCAGGTTGTGCGCCGCCAAGGCCCGCGCGAAGGCCTTGGCGTTGGAAATCACTTGGGCAGGATACTGCTGTTGGAATTGAAGCATCTCATAACTTGCGCCAAGTAGCCCGAGCATCGTCCCGAGATGGTGGTTGCTGACGTGGCCGGGAAAGGTGCGCTGCTCGATGTGATCCCACAGTGGTTCAAATGGCGAGCTTGACTCGATGTTGCTCAAGATGACGCCCCTCTGCGGCCCGAAGAAGGTCTTGTGGGTCGAACCGGTGACGAGATCAGCACCCTCGGCGAGCGGATCTTGGAAGGCCTTGCCGAGCAAGCCCAGGACATGGGCTGCGTCATAAAGGATCAGCGGTCGATCGGGATTATCCTTGCCGAATTCGTGGTGGACGAACCGGGCGATTTCGGCCACCGGCTCGGTATGGATGATGACGCTGCGCCCGAACACCAGTAGCTCAGGCCTGATTTGTTTGATCAATTCCTTGGTCCGCTCGACATCGATCCGGTAAGGCTGAAGAGGGTCCTTTGGGAAATGTATCACGGCCGGGCGGCCGGAAAGCGGATCCATGGCGATGTAGTTCTTGAGAGCGCCCATAGGCTGCGCGCTCAAATGTCCGCCGTTCTTGAGATCGTGCACCAGCACCGGTCCCAGATTTCGCGGCACCGAGCATTCGTTTTGGCTGTTGCGGAACTGTTTTAGCGCATCATAGACCGTGTCGTTGGCCATCTGGCCGCTGATGATGCGTGTTTCGGCGCGCGTGCAGCTGAAATAGGTGCATAATGCCGACTGCAACTCCTTTTCCATTTCCATGATGAAGGCCGTGCCCTTGTAAAAGCGCACATGCTCCGCATCCGGCCCAAGCGTCTTGAGGCGATTGTGCTCATTGTAGCGGCTCGCCGGATCGCAGGTGCAAAGCCGGTCGACAAAAGCCGATGTCGTTTGTTCCGAAGGAATGAGATTCACACATTCGCTGCGTCGCCATGTGTGATTGGCCTTGCTGTCGGCCTCCAGGTGCGCGGCAGTTTCGGCATAGTCCAAGTCGCTCATTACGTCACCTCCGAGCAGGCCATTCTGATTAGCTCCCCTAACAAATGCGGCAAATGGGCGGTGCGGTTTGCGCTAAGAATATAGACCCCATTGCCATGTCAGCGCTCCAGGGACAGCATCAATCATGGAGCAAATTCTATTGTTGCTATTTTCAATGCCTACGATCATGCATAGGGTAGGACTCCGCGTGCCGTTGTTGCAAGCAGGGCCCATGCAGACTTGAAATAAAAAGAGCATTCGAGATGGGCGTGCACATTCATCTGATTGCACTTGGCGGGCTGCTGCTTGTCGGATTGCTGACCGATGAGATAGGCCGGCGAACCCGCTTGCCACGTGTTACCCTGTTGGTTCTGTTTGGCATAGCTGCTGGTCCATCCGGTTGCGATCTGTTGCCGACGGCGCTGGAGGACTGGTATGAGTTTCTAGCCTCCGCAGCACTGACGATGGTTGCCTTTCTGCTCGGCGGCAAGCTTTCGCTCGAACGACTGCGTAGCCATGGCCAGATAATATTGGCCGTGTCGATTGCTGTTGTGACCTTGACAGCCCTGCTGGTTGGCATCGGTCTGCTTGCGCTCGGCACGCCTGTTGTCCTGGCACTCCTGCTTGCCGGCATTGCGACGGCGACCGCCCCGGCCGCGACCCAGGATGTGGTGCGGCAGACGCGGGCAAAGGGCCCCTTTACCGATATTCTGTTGGGCGTTGTTGCGGTTGACGATATCTGGGGGCTCGTGATCTTCAGCCTGCTGTTGGTCGTGGCAAAGGCAGTTACAGGAGATGGAACAGCAGCAGTTCTGGCGCAAGGTGCCTGGGAGCTTGGTGGCGCGCTGGCCGTTGCTGCCGCAGTGGGCTTGCCGGCTGCGTATTTTACAGGGCGGCTTAGATCGGGAGAGCCGATACAGTCCGAGGCGCTGGGGGTGGTGTTCTTGTGTGCCGGGCTGGCGATCTGGCTGGGCGTTTCGTTTCTGCTGGCGGGCATGGTCGCCGGTGCGATCGTCGTGAACCTGGCAAAGCATCACAACCGACCGTTTCACGAGATAGAACATGTCGAATGGCCCTTCATGATTCTGTTTTTCGTGCTTGCTGGCGCTTCCCTGCACTTGGACAGCATCAATGAAATTGGCGTGATTGGACTTGCCTACATCGTGCTGCGCAGTGTTTCACGCATACTTGGCGGCTGGATTGGTGGAACAATCGCCGGCGCGCCGATTGAGTACTGCCGCTGGATTGGCCTTGCACTCATACCCCAGGCTGGCGTGGCTCTGGGCATGGCGCTGGTCGCAGGCAGTCATTTTCCCGATCTTCGCGAAGAGCTTCTGGCCATCACGATCGGCACCATGGTGGTTTTCGAATTGACAGGACCCTTCCTTACCCAAATGGCGCTGCGCAAGGTTGAAGAGGCCGATTGAGCACAATGGGCATTTTTCGAGCAAAGTCGACTATGCAGGATCCGGCGACCGGGGCTCTTTGACCGAAATAAGAACTAGCAGGCCGGAGAGCAAGAAGGCCATGACGACGAGAAGGCCGGCCCGTTGTGATCCGGACCATTGCACGGCTATGCCA
>JABDJG010000147.1 GCA_013002595.1 Hyphomicrobiales bacterium
CGGGTGGTTGGGCGGGGGAGCGGGCCGGTGCCGAATACAACTAGTCGCGCCACCAGGGGGTCTCGTCGTACAGCGGACCAGGTTCTTCATAGAGCTTTTCGTATTTGCACAGCCTGGGCTCGGCGCCGAGCGGAACGCCGACACCGTCGCGGAAGGCCCATTCGCCGCGGTCCGTGTTCTCGGCCCTGACATAGCTCGACAGGGCAAAGGCGCGGTCGTTGCCGGAGCTGTTGGGCAGGGAACCATGCGGGGTCAGCAGTCCCCATAGCGCCAGGTCGCCGGGTTCAAGCTCAAGGTCCACAATTTCAGCGGGGTCCAGACCGACGCGGCGCAGGTCGTCATCCTCGGTCAGGCCGAGCATGATCTGGCCATGGCCTTCATCTGACAGGCCAAGGTAGCCGCGCTTGTGCGCCCTTGGCACGACCCGCAGGCAGCCGTTCTCAGGTGTCGAGGGATCGATGGCAAGTCCGGCGGTGATGCTTGATGAGACGATGTCGCGGTAATCGTCCTGGTTCGGGCGGAACCGCAGATCCTGATGGAAGCGGTAACCGGTCAGGCCGGCGCCGGGCGGCTTCCAGTGAATCTGCTGGGCAACCTGTTTGATGCTGTTGCCGAGGATCGGTTCGAGCACGGCAAGATAGTTTTCATGCCGGCGGAATGCCTCGAAATACGGGCTGACCCAGGACATCCAGTAGGCCTGAATGACGTAGCGCTGGCCGAAATCGGTCTCGGGCAGGATCTCGAAGGCAAGATTGCCGTGCCGATAGGTGGCGTGATGCTTCAGGCCTTCTTCATAGACGCGCCTGGTTTCGGCCTGAAGGCGGGCGACTTCGTCAGCATCGATGAAGTTTCGTACGATGGCATAGCCGAACTCCTCGAAATGCTCGGCGGCAGCTTTGCCCTTTGCCGCGATTGAAGTGCTCATTTGATCTCCGCCTGGCAGCTGAATTGCTGTGCACCAGCTTGCCGCCAGGACAAACGGCTGACAAGCCCCAGGGGTTGTTGACATTCAGGTTTTGGTGCTGGCGTGGCCCATTTTGCCTCTGGCTAGCATTGTGCAGCGCTGTAGGGTCGCCCCTTCAAGCTGCTCAAAGTGACGTCCAGAGGGAAAATGGGCCTCGTCCTGTCAAGATTTGGCCCGATTGGCCTATCTTCAAGGGGATTCGTCGTCGAATATGCCAGCATGTCCTTCCTCCTCATACCCTTAAACCTGAGCAAATCGGGCCAAACCAGCGCCACAACCTGAATGTCAACAGGCCCTCGTGGGAGCGAATTTTCTTGCCCGTTCCGGGTGGCCCGCTTATTGTGCCGCTCACTCTACGGGGTGCCTTAAGTGGCTGAGAGACCGTCCCTGCTGAAAGCAGAATATGGTCAACCCGATGAACCTGATCCGGATAATGCCGGCGGAGGGAGGAAGAGTTGTCAGATGCTCCACCGCCGACAATCCATAACCATTGGAGATGCAAGATGCGTCTGATTACTGTTTTTTTGCTCGCCCTGTTAGCGCTGACCGGCATTGCCCGCGCCGGGGAGACCTTGACGGTCTATACCTACGACAGTTTTGTTGCCGACTGGGGGCCAGGCCCTGCAATCAAGAAATCGTTCGAGGCCGAATGCGATTGCACGCTCAACTGGGTCGGTATCCAGGATGGCGTGGCGATCCTCAACCGGCTCAAGCTTGAGGGCGAAGGCACCAAGGCCGATGTGATCCTGGGGCTTGATACAAATCTTTTGACCGAAGCCAAAGCGACCGGTCTTTTGATGCCGCACGGGACCGATCTGGCCGCCATCACGCTGCCGATTGCCTGGGACGACGATACGTTCGTGCCCTACGACTTTGCCCATTTTGCCGTTATCTATGACCGCGAGAAGGTCAAGGCGCCGCCGGCAAGCCTCGATGCGCTGGTCAATGGCGATGCCGGCCAGAAGATCGTGCTGCAGGACCCGCGCACCTCGACGCCCGGTCTTGGGTTCATGCTGTGGATGAAATCGGTCTACGGGGACAAATCCAAGGACGCCTGGTTAAAGCTGAAGGACCGGGTGCTGACCGTGACGCCGGGCTGGAGCGAGGCCTACGGGCTGTTCACCAAGGGCGAGGCGCCGATGGTGTTGAGCTATACGACCTCACCGGCATATCATCTGATCGCGGAAAGTTCTGACAAATATGCAGCGGCGGCCTTTACAGAAGGCCATTATCTGCAGGTTGAGGTGGCCGCAGCCGTCAAGGGTTCCTCCAAGGCGGCACTTGCCAAACGGTTTCTTCAGTTCATGACCGGGCCCGGGTTTCAGGACCACATTGCGACCGGCAACTGGATGTTCCCGGCCGGCAAGACCTCCAAGCCGCTGCCCGAACAGTTCGGCAACCTGGTCAAGCCATCCAGGACATTCCTGTTCTCGTCCGATGAGGTCGCCGCAAGCCGGCGAGAATGGATTGCTGAATGGCTTGATGTCATGAGCAAGTGAACCGCGAAAGCATATTTGCCTTCGGTGGCGGGGGGTTAAGCCTGGCGATTATCTGGACGGTGATCGCCGGGGCCTTTGCTGCATTGGTGATGACCGCGGCCGGCGGTGAGGGCCCGTCAGCGACGCTGTCGGATCCCTATCTGTGGCGGGTGGTGCGGTTCACACTTTGGCAGGCGGCGCTTTCGACCATCCTGTCGGTTGGCTTTGCCGTGCCGGTGGCGCGGGCGTTTGCGCGCCGCCGCGGATTTGCCGGACGACGGGTGCTGCTTGCCCTGTTCGCCTTGCCGCTTGCCTTGCCCGCCCTGGTGGTGGTGCTTGGTGTTGTCGAAGTCTGGGGCCGGACCGGATGGTTCAACGGATTGGCCGAGGTTGCAGGGTTTGAGCCGGCGCTCAATGTCTACGGTCTGTCCGGCATCCTGCTGGCGCATGTATTTTTCAACCTGCCATTGGCGACGCGGCTGTTGCTTGCCCACCTCGACAGGGTGCCGGCAGAAAACTGGCGGTTGGCGAGCCAACTCGATATGCCGGCCACAGCGGTCTGGCGGTTCATCGAGTGGCCGGTGCTCAAGGCGGCCCTGCCAGGTGCTGCCAGTCTTGTCTTCATGTTGTGCGTGACCAGTTTCACCGTGGTGCTGACGCTTGGCGGCGGTCCCAGGGCAACAACCATTGAAGTGGCGATCTATCAGGCCCTGAGGTTCGACTTCGATCCGGTGCGGGCAGTGACATTGGCACTTCTGCAACTGGTGCTTTGCGGCGTGCTGGTCATTTCGGCAGGGCGAATTACCGGCGATATGCAGGCGCAGCCATCGCTCGGCAAGAGAGCTGCGCGAGCGGATCTTGATGGATGGATCGGCGATGCCGTTGTGATCGGCCTGGCCGGGTTGTTTGTTCTCCTGCCGCTGGTTGCCATCGTGACAAGTGCGGTTCGCTCGGATCTGGCAAGGCTGGCGGTTGAAACTGCCATGTGGCAGGCGATTTTTACCAGTACCTGGGTTGCGCTCAGCGCTGCAGCATTGTGCCTGATCCTGACGGCGGGCCTGCTGTCGGCGGTCCGCGCATCGCAGCGCAGGCACGCCGGCAAACCGTTCTTTGAATGGAATACGGACGTCGCCGGCAGTCTGATCCTGGTCATGCCGCCGATTGTCCTTGGGGCCGGGTGGTTCGTCTTGCTGCGCGGCGTCGGTGACATCTTCACGCTGGCGCCCCTGGTCGTCATCATCGTCAATGCCCTGATGGCGCTGCCGTTTGTCTTGCGGGTGCTGGGACCGGCGGTGGCGCAGGCCAATCTCGATCACGGGCGGTTGTGTGCAAGCCTTGATCTGGCAGGCTGGAACCGGCTGCGATTGGTCGACTGGCCCGTACTGCAGCGTCCGTTGGCGCTTGCGCTGGCCTTTGCCATGGCCTTATCGATCGGCGATCTGGGTGTCATTGCATTATTCGGCAGTGAAGATTTCACCACGCTGCCGTTCCTGCTCTATCAACGCTTCGGGACCTACCGTATTGATGATGCGGCAGGTCTGGCGCTGATCCTGACGGTGTATTGTCTGGGTCTGATCGCGCTGGCGGACCGGGTGCGCGGTGAAAGGCGCAAGGTGACGGGATGAGCGGTGTCGGTCTGAAGCTGAGTGATGTGCGCTTTGCCTATGCTGACTGGCAGGTGCAATTTGACATGGACGTGGCGCCGGGGTGGTTCGTTGCCGTGATCGGGCCGAGCGGGGCAGGCAAATCGACGTTGCTCAATCTGGTTGCCGGGTTCGAACAGCCATCAAGCGGCGCCATATTGATCGATGGCGAGGATGTTTGCGCTCTCCCGCCGGCGCGGCGGCCGGTGACCATGCTGTTTCAGGACCACAACCTCTTTGCCCATCTGGATATTCACACCAATGTGGCGCTGGGGATCTCGCCGGCGCTGAAGCTGACGGCGGCGGACCGGGACCGGATCACCGCCGCGTTTGACCGGGTCGGACTTTCGGGTTTGGAACGACGACGCCCTGGCGAGTTGTCGGGCGGCCAGCGCCAGCGTGCAGCGATTGCCCGGGCCTTGGTCAGGGACAAACCGCTCCTGTTGCTCGATGAACCGTTTGCGGCGCTCGGCCCGGCCCTGAAGAACGACATGCTCGATCTGGTGGCTGAAATTCACCGCGAGGGGCACATGACCGTTCTCATGGTATCCCATGATCCGCAAGATGCCCGACGCGCTGCCAGCCACACGGTGTTTCTGGATGAAGGCGGGGTGGTTGCACTGGATCAGACCAAGGCATTGTTTGCCCGCAAGGATCTTGCGGGGCTCAAGGCGTATCTTGGCGCGTGAAACGCTCTGGTGGTTTATCGAGAAGCAGGCGGCAGGCCGAATTCGGTGAACGGGATGAAATCGAGCACATCGCCTTCAGCAACGGCGGTTGTCTCCTCGGCAACCTCGATCAGGCCGGTGGCCGGGGTAAGGCCTGAAATCAGTCCGGACCCGTCACGGGCAAATTTGCGCAAAACCGGACCATTGTTGCCATTGTCGACCCAGCCGCGCCAGAACTCGCGGCGATCGGGTTTCAGCTTCGGCATGGCAAAGCCGGCCGGCAAGGGATAGCGTTGCGGTTCGTGCCAGCTGGCGCCCTGCAATCTGGCAAAAACCGGGATCGCATAAAGCAAAAAGCACACGAAAACTGCGACCGGGTTGCCGGGCAGGCCAAGGAATACGGTATCGCCGATCTGGCCGAAGGCGAGCGGGCGGCCCGGTTTGATGGCGATCTGCCAGGCGTGCAGCGAGCCGAGCTCCTGGATGGTCTCAACGATATAATCAGCCTCACCGCGGCTGGCGCCGCCGGTGGTGACAATGATGTCGAAACGCGATGCTGCTTCGCGGATGGTGGTTGCCACCACGGTTCTGTCATCGGGCAGGACGCCGAGATCGGTGACCTTCGCACCGGTTGTCTCAAGCAGGCCGGTCAAAAGAGAATTGTTGCTGTCGTAGACCTGGCCTTTTTCGATTTGTCCGCCGGGCCGGATGATTTCATCGCCGGTTGAGACGAGGGCGACCGTGAGGGGCTTGAACGTCTTGACCCTGGCCGTGCCGGTCGAGGCGATGGCGGCGAGTTCGGGTGGCCTGAGGCGGGCCCCGACGGCAACCACCTTATCGCCCGCCTTGACGTCCTCGCCGGCAGCGCGAACGTTTATGCCTTTTTTTACGCCGGCCGGGATGGTGACGGTATCGTCGTCGGCACGGGCATCCTCCTGCATGATGCAAGTATCGGCGCCATCGGGCATGACGGCGCCGGTGAAGATACGGGCTGCTTCGCCGTGCTCCAGCTTGCTTTTGTTTGCGACGCCTGCCTGGACGCGCATGGCGGTTTTGAGTGTTGTCTCGCCGTTGCCAAGCGAGCTGATGGCAAAGGCATAGCCATCGACGGCGGTATTGGTGAAGCCGGGAATGTCGTGCGGTGCGGTGATTAATTCAGCCAGGACCCGGCCATTGGCGATGGTCAGGTCGACAGTTTCGATGTCAGCGACGGGGCTGAGGCGGTCGGCCAGGATTTTGAGCACTTCGGCATGGCGCAGACGGTCCTTGTCGTGGATGAAGCAGTCATCGATCAATCGGCGCGGCCGGTTCATTTTGCGCTGTGCTCCAGATGCTGCAAGGCAAAATCGGCCATCGCCTTGATGTCGTCGCGGCAGAACACCGGGACCGGCGCGTCCGCAACGGGACCGCTGGCGGCAATGGCGATAACGGTTTTGTCCTCACCGGCAAGCTCAGGGTGGTCAAGCTCGATATTACGGGCTTCGATCTTGGGATGGCTGTCGCGCTTGTACCCTTCAACGATCACCAGATCGCACGGATGCAGCCGGGCCAGGATTTCGGCCAGCGGCGGCTCGGGTTCTTCGTTCATGTCGCGGATGATCGCCCATTGATTGCGCGAGATGACCGCGACTTCGCGGGCGCCGGCCTTGCGGTGCCGATAGCTGTCTCGGCCCTTGTGGTCGATATCGAAAGTGTGGTGGGCGTGCTTGATCGTCGAGACGCTAAGGCCCCGGGCGGTGAATTCGCTGACCAGTTTTTCCACAAGGGTCGTCTTACCGGAATTCTTGAAACCGGTTATCCCAATAACCTGGGCCGTGTTGCTCATGGTTGGTGATTTAGAAGGATTTTCTGAGCTTTGACAATATCGTCAGGTGTATTGGCATTGAAAAACGGATCGTAGGGCTCTTTAGGATAATCGACCTCGGCCACTTTGTAGCGCTCGGTCCACATATCCACCTTTCGGATGTCTTCCTTCAAGATGGCATCGTGCAGTTCATCGACCAGCCGGACCGGCCATAATGCGCAAACCGGATGCCGGCGGCCACCGGAGGCCGACCGGGCCATGTCAGCGCCTTCGGCCTCTATCGCCGCACCCATGCGATCGACCAGGTCGCGCGGAATGAACGGGCTGTCGCAAGCGACTGTTACCACCCAGTTGGCATAAGGAACATTCTCGCGGGTCCATTCAAGGCTGGTCAATACACCGGCGAGCGGACCAACAGCGCCGACGATGCTGTCGGGGACGATGTCCTGGAAGATGGAGTTGAACCGGCCGGCATCGCCGTTGGCATTGAGAATGGTTCTGCCGACCTGACGGTCAAGCCGGGACATGACGTGCTGGATCAGCGGTTCGCCACCGAGCGGGATAAACGCCTTTTCCACGCCCATGCGCCGCGACAGGCCACCGGCCAGTATGCATCCAACCACCTCAATCTTGTTCAACCTGCATCCTCCATTGCCGCCTTTCGCCGGTGCTTGCGGTCCTCATCGGGAATCGTTGACGAATCGGCATCGAAGATGATGCGTTTTTCACCCGATAGAACCAGAAACCGCTTGCCACGGGCCCGGCCAATCAACGTCAGACCGACCTGCCGGGCAAGCTCGACACCCCAGGCAGTGAACCCCGAGCGCGACACGAGAATAGGTATCCCCATGCCGACGCATTTGATGATCATTTCCGATGTTAACCTGCCAGTGGTATAGAAAATCTTGTCATCTGGTCGAATTTTGTTGAGAAACATCCAGCCGGCAATTTTGTCGACAGCGTTGTGACGGCCAACATCCTCGAGATAAACCAGCGGTTTATCGGCATTACACAGCACGCAACCGTGAATTGCTCCGGCTTTCAGGTAGAGTGATGGCGCGGTATTGATCTTCTTTGTCAGCGTGTGCAGCCAGGACGTGCGGATGACGGCATCGCTGGCCAGGCTGGCAGTCTCGAAGTTCTCCATGACGTCGCCGAACACCGTGCCCTGCGCGCAGCCGGAGGTGCGGACCTTCTTTTTCAGTTTTTCCTCGTAGTTGGTCTGCCGCGCCGTGCGCACAACAACGAGTTCCAGGTCATCATCATACTCGATGGCGGTGATTTCATCATCGGTGTTCAGCATGCCCTGATTGAGCAGATAGCCGACCGCGAGCCAGTCGGGATGATCGCCGATGGTCATCGAAGTGACGATTTCCTGGTCGTTGAGAAAGATGGTCGGCGGGCGTTCATGGACAACGTGGCTGGAAACCGGCTTGCCATCCTGGTCAAGCCCCTCGACCTCCTGCGACAGCCGGGTGTTCTCGGGGTCAGGTGCAATCTGGAATTCTGTTTCGTCAGTGTTCGTCATAATCCGGCATCATAGATGCGTTGTGGTGGAATGTGCAGCGCTATCTTGTCACCGACACGGATATGCCCTTCGCGCTCAACCCAGCCCACGGTGCCGCGCAAGTTACGGGCTGCGGCAACGAACCGGGCGCCGGCGCCGGGGAAATGCCTGTCCACGACATCGGCCGGGTAGCGGCACGGCTGGTTCTCGTTGTCGACGACGAGACTGGCGCCTGATGTGAACAACAACCGTGATGAGGGTGGCACTTCGGTGAACCTGGGGATGCCCGAGACCACAAGGTTGGCGCCAAGCCAGTCGGGCTCAACACGCTCTACCTGAAGGTTTTCTGCAATCTGCTGAAGGTCTTCAACCGACAGCATCGATACCTGACGGGTGTTGCGGATCGCGGTGCCCTTATCATATTGCTTGCGGTAGCGCACATCGGACGCGGTGACCAATCCTGAATGGCGCTCGCCGGCAAAGCCTTCGAAGCTGGCTGCAACCTCTTCGATGCGGCTGGTCGTGA
>JABDJG010000157.1 GCA_013002595.1 Hyphomicrobiales bacterium
GGAGATCACCTGTGGCTGCATCGTCGGTTTCAAATGTCCAGCCTTCCGCGCCCATGAAATGATGCACAACGGAAACTGAAATCAGGTTTTCCAATTTCTTGAGCTTGCGAAATATCAGGGTCCGGTGCGCCCAGGGGCAGGCCAGTGATACATAGAGATGGTAACGATCTGCTTCGGCGGCAAATCCGCCTTCGCCAGAAGGACCAACTGCGCCGTCTTCAGTAATCCAGTTTCGGAAGCTGGCATCCTTGCGTACAAAACGTCCGCCGGTAGATTTGGTGTCATACCATTGGTCTTGCCATGTGCCGTCGACGAGTAAGCCCATTTCTTCATCCTTTGTTTGCCAGGGTCCATGCTCAACTCCGCATTAAGTCTGGACCTTAAGCACATAGGGTCTGCCGATCGATTTGTCAGCAGTTGAGCGATCTCAGGGTCAAAAATTTGCTTTACGGCTCGATTTATGGGTGCTAGCGACAAAGCATGATGATTTCAGCGTCAACAAATTTTGCTGTCCGACGACGATAGAACGCCTTGCACGAGGGCTTCTATCGATATTTGCGCTGAAATTCCGGACACAATCATGACACACCACTCTTTCGAACCTGCGGCTGTTGCCGCGCTAAAGCCTGCCATCAATCTGGTGGCCGAAAACCAATCCCATAATGCAGCGATTGGCGACCTGCATGAGAAGGCTTTTGGTCCGGGCCGTTTCACGCGTGCAGCATTCCGGTTGCGCGAGCAGGGGCCGCATGACCAATCCTTGTCCTTCGTGGCGCTTGCCCAAGATGATGATCGTCTGATAGGCAGCGTGCGCCAGACATGGATCAAAACCGCGCGAGATTCGGCGCGGGGCTTATTGCTTGGCCCATTGACCATCCATCCAGATGCACAGAATAAGGGCATTGGCAGAACGCTTGCAGCGCATTGCATTGCAGCGGCAGGCGCAACCGATGCGCATTATGTGCTATTGGTGGGCGATCAGCCCTATTATGGTCCGCTGGGCTTTGAGGTCGCACCCAAAGGGCAAGTAACGCTGCCCGGCCCTGTCGATGAAAACAGGCTTTTGGTCTGTCCGCTGGGTGGTTTCGATCCGGCGACGCTATCAGGCCGGGTTCATCACGCAGATCTGCTTTAGAATACTGGATTACCGGCCTTCGCGGTACCACATGGACGCCGTGGCCATCAGCAACAAGGCAAGTCCGAGGAAGCCTGAAAACAGGCCCTGGCGGTTGATGCCACGCAGTTCTGTTTCACCGGTCTGCTTGAAGCCAAGCCAGTCGCGCCCGAACGCCTCATTGGTGGATCGCACTGGCAGGACATTGGGCACATTCAAGCCGCCGCCGCTGTTATGCAGACGGCGAACCGTGCCGCTATTGGCCTGAATAATGGGGGTAACAAGATCGGGTGTTGAAATCATGTCTCGGAATTCGGGCGCATCGACGGGGCCGACATGAGCAAGCGTCGACATTTGTGCATCTGAAATTTCAAACAGGCCAATCTGGTCGGTTTCCAGCGTCGCTTCGAACAGTCCCTCGTCGGTTTTGGACAGTTCGACGATCAACTCCTCGCCACTTGGCGTGATCACAGTAACGGCGTCTGCGCTGTCTTGCATGGTCTGGCGCCTGATAACCAATGCTTGACCATCAGGCGCGGCTGTCAGCGCCTCGGCTTCAAGGTCAGGCTCTTTCATCATCCAGTGCGCCAGCCGGCGGTAGAGATTGACATGCGGTCCGCCGCCTTCAAATCCGCGCGCCCAAAGCCATCCGTGATCGGAAAGCATCAAGCCAACGCGTCCTTCGCCGTAATCGTTGAGCACAAGCAGCGGTTTATCGTTGGTGGCCTGCATGATGGTGGTGCCCTCAATGTCCTGTACATCCACGGTTCGGAACCATCGGCCCCAATTGGGTGGTTCGGTCGCGCCACCGGGCAGGTTTCGGGTTACCGGATGCCTGCGGCCATCGTCCGACAGACGTGGGTAGAAGGCAGCCATTTGCACATTGCCCGTCGGCTGAGCAGGCAATGCATTGACCAGCGGTGTGAGCGCAACAGAAGCTTCACCGGAGTATTCCTCACCGGCGGCAATCATCAACGCCCCGCCATTGCGCACATATTCAGCGATGTAGTCGTAATACAGGACCGGCAGGACATTGCGGTTTTGATAGCGGTCGAACACGATCAGATCGAAATCATCGATTTTCTCAACAAACAGTTCGCGGGTCGGAAAGGCAATCAGGGACAGCTCATTGATCGGCGTGCCGTCTTGCTTTTCAGGCGGTCGCAAAATCGTGAAATGCACCAGGTCGACCGATGCATCGGATTTGAGCAGATTGCGCCATGTGCGTTCACCCGAATGCGGTTCTCCCGATACCAGCAAAACCCGCAGATTTTCACGAATTCCCTCAATCCTGACAACCGCTCTGTTATTGTTTTCGGTCAATTCACCATCTATCGGATCGGTGGCAAACTCGATGATATTCTTGCCCGCACGATCAAGTTCGATTTGGGTCTCGAATGTTTCGCCTGCCAGGGCCTGTTCGACCGCAAGCAACTCGCCATTTCGATAGATTGAAACCTCTACGCTTTGATTGCCCGCCGGCGTGGTGCCTTGATTTTCAACCTGATATGAGACCGCAATCGGAGTGCCGACAATGGCAAACCGTGGTGCCTCGACGAGTTGGATTTTGCGGTCGTACTCGTCATCCTGTCCCGTGATGAGCGCATGCAGAGGCGCATCAAAGCCAAGGCTCTCGTCAATCGAGGGAAGATCATGTACCTGACCGTCGGTGACAAACACCGCGCCGCCGATGCGCGCTGGCGGTATATCCCTGAACACCGATCGCAGTGCTTCAAACAGACGCGTATCAGTCGACGTCGTGGCGGTTTCAGCTCGTCCAGACTCAATAACGCGCAGGTCGAACTGACCAAAACGCTCAAATTTCTGGCGCAGCTCTTCCACTGTTTCAGACGTTGTCTGTTCACGGCCGTCCAGTCGCTGGCTCTGGCTTTCGTCGACAATGATCGCCACGGTGGTCGGCAGGGAAGCCCGGTCTTCTTGGCTGATGACCGGATTGGCCAATGCAATAGCCAGCGCCATGAAAGCCAACGCCCGGAAAGGCGCACCCCGGGTTTTCAGCCAAAGGATCAATGCAGCCAGAATTACAGCCGCAGCAAGCGCTGTCCAGACCAGAGGCCATGGCAAGAACGGATCGAAACTCAAGGTGTATCCGTTCATCACTGCCCCAACCTTTCCAGCAAGGCCGGAATATGCACCTGGTCGGCCTTGTAGTTGCCGGTGAGCATATACATCATGATATTGACGCCGGATCGGAATGCATAGATGCGCTGCAATGGATCTGCGGCCGCAATGGCGCGCAGCGGACGGCCACTGTCATCAAGCGCCCATGCAGCGGCGAAATCATTGCCTGTGATCATGACCGGCGTTACACCGTCGCCGACACGGACCGGGCGTTCGCCATCG
>JABDJG010000245.1 GCA_013002595.1 Hyphomicrobiales bacterium
CGGAACAGCATCACTACCGGCATCAGATAAACGAACGACGGCAATGTCTGCAGGGTGTCGATGAACACTTGCACGCCGCGCCACAACCGGTCTCGCGAAGATGCAATGATGCCGATCGGGATCCCTATCAGGCAGGCAAAGACCACCGCAAGCCCACACAGATAGACCGTCACCATCGCCTTGCCCCACAGGCCAACCGCGGCGATGAAAATGGTCAACGCGCCGCACAGCGCCGCCAGGCGCCAGCCGGAAAGTGAATATCCCGCCAGCGCCAGAAGCCCGGCAACAACCGGCCATGGCAGGCTGAGCAATAGCCGCTTGAACGGGATCATGACCTCGATCAGCAGGAACGATTTGACCGCCTCCAGTTCGTCAAAGAAATTCACATTTATGTAGCGCACAACATCGGCCCAGAAATTGCCGGTTGTCAGGCTCCAGCCCTCCGGCCAGCTTTGCACCCAGCCGGCGACAAGGCCGAAGATGCCGGTGATGACCACAATCGCCCCACACGCCAGCGTATAAGGATGGCGTTCGATCAGTCCGGTGCGCCGGACCTCCTCGTGCTCGGGCGGCGCCCTTTCGGCAAAGGCCTGGCTCAGCCGGTCGAGCGCAATCGCCAACACGACAATGGCAAGGCCTGATTCAAATCCGGCGCCGATATCGAGCCGGCGCAGCGATGACAGCACATCGAAGCCAAGCCCGCCGGCGCCGATCATCGAGGCGATGATCACCATATTGAGCGACAGCATGATCACCTGGTTGACCCCGACCATCAGGCCGGCCGAGGCCGACGGCACCAGCACCTTCCAGGTCATCTGGCGCTTGGTGCACCCGACCATGGTTCCCAGATCGAGGATCTCTTGCGGCACCTGTTTGAATGCCAGCAGTGTGATCCGCACCATCGGCGGCATGGCATAGATGATGGTTGCGATCATCGCCGCCACCGGATTGAAGCCGAACAACAAAAGAATAGGCACAAGATAGGCAAACACCGGCACGGTCTGCATTAGATCGAGCACCGGCGAGATCAGCCGCTCAAAGAACTGGTAGCGGTAAGCTGCGATGCCGGTCAAAAGCCCGCCAGCCACCCCGAACGGCACCGCAATGGCGATTGACGACAACGTCACCATTGCGCTGTTCCACTGCCCAAACACAGCCAGGTAGCCAAAACAGCCGCCGACCAGTGCGGCCAGCTTCCAATCGCGCGCATAACGCCCCATGGCGACCACAATGGCGATCACGGCGATCCACGACAGCGGTGGCAGGACTTGAACGGCATCAGAGCCCTGTCCTTCAACGAACCCGCTCGACAGGATGCTGGTTGCCGTCATTAGCGGAATTTCCATCAACCATGAGATCGCCCGCGTCAGTTCCTTGAACGTGAACAATCCGAAGCTTGCATCCTCAGCCAGCCAGTTCATGAACCCCGAAATGTGCTGCTTGAGCGGCACCTGCCAACCGCGCGGGTACTTGAATGCCCATGGTGCATACGGCTGGGCTTCGCGCCAAAATACCCACGAACACAAAAGTGCAACAACCCAGATGACCCGCAGAGGCGTCACAAGAGAGGCTCTTGGAGTATCACTGGATAGTGTTGATGTGGTTGTCGACATGCTTCTCGAAAGACACAAAGAGGCGCGGATTGTGGCCCGTCATCCCGGCGCGAAGCGGCCGGGACCCAGGCACTGAAGTGTAATCCACCTGGATCCCGGCTCAATGCCGAGCTTACGGCAAGGGAGAACCTGCCACATCCCTTGCGGAAGGGGCGTTAATCACCCGAACTACTTGATCCAGGCCTTCCAGCGATCGCCGTTCTTGGACATCCAGTCGGCAACCACATCGTCAACCTTCTTGCCGTCGAGATCGACTGCCGACACCATGGCGCCCATCTCTTCGTTGTTGACGTTGAATTTGCCGAGCGCTGCATGGGCGCCGGGCCATTTGTCTTTCATGCCGGCCCAGGCGACCTTCCAAATCGGACCGCGCGGCTTGCCGCAATCGTATTTGGCGTCCTTGTTGCTGCCCCAAGCAGGATCGGTGTAACACTCGGCGGTATATTTCGGGAATTCGACCCACTCACCGGAGTATTTCACCGGCGCCCAATGCGGTGCATAGACCCATAGCAGGATCGGCGCCTTGCGCTGATAGGCCGATTCCAGCTCTGCAAACAGCGCTGCATCCGTACCGGCATGCACAACTTCAATCTCCAGGCCAAGCGCCTCGGCGCGTTCATCGTCATAACCGCTCCAGGTCACCGGGCCGCCAAGATAACGCCCCTTGGGCGCTGTCTCAGGTGTCGAGAATGCTTCGGCGCATTTCGGATCTTTCAGGGCTTCCCAATTCGGCAGGCCAGGGCATTTTTCCTTCATGTAGGTCGGATACCACCATTCCTCGATCGCCTGCATGCCGGTTTCGCCAACGTTTTCCACCTTGCCGGTCGCCGTTGCCTCGTCCATGGCATCGCGCCCCGTCGTTTCCCAGATTTCCATCGCCACATGCAGATCACCGGTTTTCAGCCCGGCAAACTGGGCGATGTAGTCGGCCTGGACATATTCCACATTGTAACCGGCTTCCTTGAGCACACTGCCCATGATCTTTGTCGTGATGAACTGGCCGGTCCAGTCATGCAGCGTGATTTTGATCGGATCCTTGGATTCGACTTCTGCAAACGCGGCCGAGCCGCCAATCGTCATACATATGGCCATGGCACCCGCCAGACCGGTAAAACATCCTCGCCAATTCGACATATTCGGTTCCTCCCTGTCTAATCTCTTACACCACCCGGCTGATGAGAATTTTCAGCACTCACTTGCTGCCGGCGGCAGTTCGCCCATGTCATCGCCAAATTATTGTCATGTCAATGTATTTGTGGAATTGTGTGGTTTTTAGGCGCAGATGGCGCCCAGATATTTGGTTTTGCAGATCAATAACCAGCGAATTTGACCTGAGGCAATGACGTCCACGAACGAAACCCAACGCCGGTCCAAGCGCCATGCCGAAATATTGCGCATCGTTCGCGAGCAGGGCACATCGGCTGTTGCCGATTTGGCAAATCATCTCAATGTTTCCCAGGAATCCATTCGCCGCGATCTCAAGCCCCTCACCGAAAGGGGTCAGTTGATCAAGCTGCATGGTGCAGTGACGCTGCCGCATCACATTGGCGAGGCGCCGTTCGAGCGCCGCATGCGTGAAAATCACGCGATCAAGCGCGCCATCGCACAACAGGCTGCCTTGTCGATCCAGGACGGTGACAGCATCATGCTCGACACCGGCACCAGCACCAGCATCCTGGCACGAGAACTCCTGACCAAACGCAACCTGACGGTCATCACCAATTCATCGGACATTGCGCGCACCCTGGCCACGGTCAACGGCAACACCGTTTTCATGGCCGGCGGCCAGTTGCGCGGCGACAATGGCGCTGCATTCGGCTCATCGGCCGTTGAATTCATCTGCAAGTTCCGGGTTCGCCATGCCATTGTCTCCATTGGCGCAATCGACGCCGAGACCGGACCCATGGACATTGACTTTGGCGAAGCTGAGTTCGCCAATGCGGTCTTGCGTCAGGGCGAGTGCGCGGCAATCATTACCGACCACACAAAATTCGGCAGAGCCGGCCTGGTCAAGGTGTGCGACTTTACCGACATCCATACATTGATCACCGACCAACCACCGCCCGGCGACATAATGGATAAATTGTTGCAGGCCCAGGTCGATGTGGTTGTATGCCCGGCCCCAATACAAACGGCCCCCGAATAATCGGGAGCCGCAAAATCTTTGCCCGGTCTGGTCGCTGGATGCTGTCTAAAGCGTCAGTTAGGCTGCCAGCTCTTCGAGAACCGTGAATACACGTTCCAGATCGACCGGCTTGCTGAAGACGCCCATGGCGCCATTATCGACGGCCTTTTCGACCAGCTCGTTCACCGAGAAACCGGTCATCATATAAACTTTGGCATCCGGGCGCATCTTCTTGATTTCCATGAAGCTTTCAACACCATTGCGGCCCGGCATCATGATATCCATGAAGGCGACATCAAAACCATTTTCCTGCCAGACTTGAATGGCGTTATCGCCACTGTAGACAGCCTGCACGTCATGGCCTTCCATCTCAAACAGCTCGG
>JABDJG010000246.1 GCA_013002595.1 Hyphomicrobiales bacterium
GGTAAGACCCTGCACGAGAAGCTGGGCGAGTTCGGCACCAACGGTATTCAAGGGCCCGTTCTGATGGACAAGGACGGCACGCTGGTGGAGACCAAACGCCTGCACGATGTAAACCGTGTCCTGCCCGAAGAAGGGCCGATCGGCGCCAATGTCTTCAACAAGAAGCTGACGCACTTCAACTCGCAGACCGGCAAGTGCAACCTGCAGAAGGCACCCTGGTCGCTGTTCTCGGACTATTGGGAATGGCTGAAGCCCAAGGATGACGAGCTGTGGAGCACATCGGGGCGGATCAACGAGCGTTGGCAGTCCGGTTACGACGATCGCCGCAGGCCGTATATCGTCCAGCGCTGGCCGGAAAACTGGGTCGAGCTGCATCCGGACGATGCTGCTGCGCGCGGCATCGAAAGTGGTGACTATGTGATGCTCTACTCAGACCGCATCCCGGTCCAGAAGGACACCATCATCGGTATCGAGGGTGATGACTTCACCTTCACCAAGCTGATGGAGAACGGGCATATCGAGTTGCACAAGGCGGCAATCACCGCTGTTGCCATTGTCACGCCGGCCCTCAAGAAGGGCGTGATGTATATGGACTTCCTGCATACTTCACAGCCGGCGAATGCCTTGGCCGGCCGTGTCGTTGACTGGATCAGCGGCAACTACAACTACAAGATGGGCATCGGCAAGGTGAAAAAGATCGGTGTGTCGCCATACAAGACGGACTTCCGTTCGATGTCCTTTGCCCGACGTGATATCGCATGACCGGTGCAACCGTTCGCAAGACTGCCGCAGGCCAGCCGATGCCGGTGAGAGCTGAGAACGAACCATGCGACAGTGGTTTGGATGACCTCGTCGGGCGTGCGATAGCCGGGCTGTTGCCCGCTGCCAGCGATCCCGAGCGCTGTCTTGCAGCCCAGTTGCTGGCCCATGTCAGCTGGTCCGCCGGTACACCGCTTGTGGCCGGGTTGTTGCGTGACCCGGATCCGGATGTGCGCATTGATGCGGTCCGCACGGTCAAACGCACGCGCGATCCATCGCTTGCAGCATTGCTGATCGAAAATCTACAACAGGATCCGGTTGGCGAAGCCAAGGTCGAGTATATCGAAGCGCTTCAGGCGCTCGGCGCCCGCGAGGCGTTGCCGTTGCTGCTTGAGTTGGTTGCAGGGCGGGCGCACGAGGCCGGTGTCGGTTGGGAAGATGTCGTGCAGGATTGGGACGACTGGCTCGATGTGCAGGTGGCTGCACTGGAGGCGGCAAGCGAGCTATCGGCCGCCGGTGGCTGCCCAAAGGCCGCGGTTGCCGCGATACTCGCAGCACTTGACGATCCGGACGGGCAGGAGTTATGGGCTGTGGCCACTCGGGCGCTGGCCAAGCTGGGTGATGCGGGCTGCACGGTGTTGATCGAACTGATCGATGATGCCTCGCCGCTCAACCGCAAGCGTATCGCCGCCGCGTTGAGCGCCAGCGCCAGCCCTGCAGCAGCCGGCGCTCTTGCCAGGCTGGGCCGGGATGAAAGCGCTGCGGTACGTATTGCAGCAATCCGTTCAGCCGCAGTGCTCGGTCATACCGATATTTGTGAAGCAGGACTTGAAGATCTGTTGCCGGAGGTGCGTGCCCAAACGATCGAAGCGCTGCCCGTGCCATCGGCGGACCAGATCGCCAAGGCGCTCAACGATGCCAGCGACGAGGTGCGCATTGCCGCGTGCCGGATCATTTGTGGCGCCGGTCGCAAGCGCCAGGACTTGTCTCTGGTAAGCCGGGCGCAGCGACTATTGCGCACCGGATCGGCATTCGTTCTGGCCGCATTGGTGGATGCCATCGCTGTTGCCGAACCGGCCCAGGCGGTTGATTTCATTGCCGATGTGGTCAATCACTCGTCGACAAAGCCGCAAGTCAGATGCGCCTGCATCCGGGTTTTGGCTGGTCTTCAACCTGACAATGCAGTGGCACTGTTGAGCACGGCGGCCGGCGATGATCGCCGCGATGTCCGGCTGGCCGCGGTTGCCGCACTGGGAAAGATATCGCAGGCTGCAATCGGCCAGGCTGCAACAGGCTTGGCCGATGCAGCGGCGGCGGTGCTGTGCGCTGCGATTTCAGGTGAGCTTGTCGAGGTGCCGGAGGGCTATCAGCCCGAGCGCGACAACGTCATCGAGTTTGTCCAGAAAAAGGGCGGCCAGGTTGCCGGTGAAGAAGCCGGCAAAGGACTGAAGATTGATCGTGAAGGCAATGTGGTCGAGCCCGTTGAGGCCGAGGCGACAGCCGAATCCGGCGAGCCGGAGCAGCCGCCTGCCGCGCCGATAGCTCCCCCGGCCCCCACGTCAACGCTGGAGGCGATCCTGGCTGCAACGCCGAGCGAGGAGACACCGCAACCGCGGATCGAGTTCGACGATGAGGATCTGGCCTTTCTTGAATTGACGCCATCACGTGCCGTCAAGCGCAAACTCGATCCAGAGGCGACCGCACCAGCGCATCTTGACGTGCGGCGCTTGGCAGCGCGGGTCGCCGGTGAAACCTGCAAGCCGGTATTTGTGTCAGCGTTGGCGGGAGCTGCCGGCACCAATGACGATGAACTCAGCGAGGCCTGTCTGGTCGCGCTGGGGCAAATCTCAGACGCAGGTGCCGATTTGACCGCGGTACAAGACGTTATCGTGCAGGCAGCCGCTTTGCCCAAGGCGTCCTTACGGGCGCGCGCCATTGCAGTCTTGGGGAATGTGCGATCCAAACAGGCAGCTGCAGCGATTGTCTGCGCGCTCGAAGATGCTCCCGGCGCCGTAAGGGCGAATGCCGTCAAAGCGGCATTGGATCGTGATGATATCACGGTCGACGCTGGCGCGCTCATTGCGGACGACGACCGCAACGTTCGTCTGGCGGCAGCCGAATTTGTCGCCGACAGGGCAGGTGAGGACGTGATGCCGGTACTGCTCGACTTCGCCTTGAGGGAAGACGCGGTTCATCTTGACCGGGCGGCGCAACTGTTGGCGCCGCGCCTGCAGCATGCGGTAACATCCGTATTGGAGTGGCTCAAATCCGATGATCGCAAGAAGCGCCTCGTCGCGTTGCGGCTGGTCCCCCAAATGATCACAGCTGCCGGGAACCAACCAGCAGTGTCTTGATCTCTTGATGGCATTGTCAGAGCAAACTTCCTTGAAGCGGGAAGGGGAGTCGCCTAGCGTTGCTGGATGATCAAACCCAATCCATTTCACTACTTCAAGACGTCACCTGAGATCATTCGGTTGGCGGTGATGTTATATGTGCGTTTCCCGCTTTCGCTTCGAAACGTAGAGGATTTGCTGCACGAGCGCGGTTTTGATATCAGCCACGAGACGATCCGATTTTGGTGGAACCGTTTAGGGCCGTTGTTTGCTGCTGAGATCCGTCGGAAGCAAACACAGCGGATGCGGGCCTGGCCGCAATGGCAGTGGCATCTGGATGAGGCGTTTGTGATAATCAACGGGGAAATCCACTACCTTTGGCGTGCCGTGGACCACGAAGGCGAAGTTCTCGAGTCCTATGTTACAAGGAAAAGAGACCGGAAAGCGGCGTCGAATTTCTTGCGAAAAACCATGAAACAATATGGTCGACCCAAAGTGATCGTTACAGATAAACTCGGGTCTTACGGTGCCGCGATGAGGGAGCTTGGAAATGCTGATCGTCAGCTCGTCGGACGCTGGTTGAACAACAGGGCCGAAAACTCACATCAGCCATTTCGTCGACGAGAGTGGGTCATGCAGAAATTCAGGCGACCGGGCAGCCTTCAGAAATTCTCATCGGTTCATGCATCTGTTTACAATCATTTTAATCACGAACGTCACCTCAACTACCGACGAGTATTCAATCACAACCGCACCGCTGCCCTCGCTACATGGCGCCAGCTTGCGTCTTGATTCTCAACGCGTCACCGCCTTTTTTCATCCCACTCACTTTCGTCTGACAATACACTCGCCAATACTAAAGAAAGCATGACGAGCTAAAGTCTGATTGGTCCTCCCTCTACTCAACAATAGGGTGGACCAATTCAATTGGGGAGGATCAATTCACGCCGCATTGTCGGGTGTCCGACATTGGGATTATTCCACTCTCAAGGCTTCGAAGATACAGCGAGCGATTTGTACCGAGGCTGATGCTGAATGGCGGCCGGCCTTTCATGTTCCTTTTTAGAGTGGATGAATTCGAGCCGAATTGGCCGGTGATCGGAGGGGCCCCTATCCAAAATTCGGGACCCGATACAATCCAATTCACGCACCATGCACCGATCGAGGCGAAATGGAACGATCTCTTGTGCGTGGTGGGTTGAACCCCTTGGGCCAACATCGGAAAAATCACGTAAATTAGTTGGTCCCAAGGAATTGTAGTCGCCTATAATTGCCGTCGGTCCCGCGGTGGACCGGGAGATCAGGCGTAGTTGTCGACGGTTGAGGATTTGCCCGTGAGACAAATGAACATTGGCGATGGTAATATCGTTGATATGCAGTAACTGCGCAAATCGAGTGGGCACACGTCCGGGCATTTTCGAAGCCGGAAGCCTAAGCGGTCCCAGGCTGGTCAGTTCATTTCGACTCCATGCGGCAAGCCCATGACTGCGTCCCGGCCAAGGTTGCTCATAAAGCTGCCCGCCAACCAGTCTTGGGAGATCTTCAATTACCGGAGTGGCTTCCTGCATGAGGAAAAGGTCGGGTTTTTCCAATTGGATCAGAGCGGCGATGTCGTTCACCAGCGCTCCCGAGCGGTGCAACAGGTTCCAGCTGACGACCGTCAAGTCGCACACCATTCCGCTCAATTCTCGGTCGGAGCGGACGCGGCGTTTCTTCAACAATGTCTCTAGCAGTTTTTCCATCCATCAGCCCTTCATAGATACGGTAGAAACAACCGCGCTGTGGCGTCCCGCAACTGCGCAATCATGGTACGACTAGACAGACAGGCAGATGTCAAGCGCCTGGCCGTTGAGATCTTTTCATCAATAAGCGCATCAATCTTGGTGACCGTAGCCT
>JABDJG010000297.1 GCA_013002595.1 Hyphomicrobiales bacterium
GCTGAGATACAATCAAAGGGAGGGTTGTTATTTTTCGAGCAACTATCGGCGTGCGTGTGCTCAAAGCGCGCCGGGTGACATGCTTGCTCCGCGGTTTGGCAAGAAAGATGGCATGAGTTCCGGTGAATTTGCGGTGGGCGAATTCTGTTGGCAAGGCCCCAAAGGCGATTCAATTATACTGCCGTCCAAAGGGGTCCAGTCGAGAATCAGTCTGAAAACGGCTCGTCGTTTGGAATCCGGAGCAAAACCACCTGCGACCGGCAATTATTTGAAACGAAAAGTTTGCAAGGACCCATCGTTTTTACAGACCGAGGAAAGACGCTACCACGGCCCTGTGAAATACTTGGCGATAAAAGAGAACGGACCACTCGCTTACTGCGCCCGTGAACAAAAACAATGGAGATTGGTCAACGGTGACTACATCATGGCCGAGGGCGCCAAATTTTGCGGCAAAGAAATGGCGCTGAGGTTTTGCAGGCAACAGTTTTATTGGGGCTTGAAATCATACAAAAGGGCAAAAGGTCTCGGCGCCTCCTTCTTCGACAGCCAGACAATATGCAAAAGAAATTGTGATGGGTTTGCAGAAATCGTCTGCAACAAACCGCAGTACATGATTGTTGGCAAGTATTCCGAAGATGGGCCCGTCAAACACGAGCCCTTACCTATAAAGACGGTATCAGCGATCCCCAATATCTCAGGCTTCGAGATACGAGACAGCTTCGATCTGATCGGTGGCGACTTATCAAATGCAAGGGGCGTGAGGAGCGTGAAGGCATGCGCAGGCCAGTGCACGAAGGCCGCCCGCTGCGCTGCATTCACATACGACAAATGGAACCGCTGGTGCTTCCTGAAAACATCGGCCACTCAATTGCGGCTGGAGCCAAAAACTGTGTCGGGCTTCTTGAGCAGGCTGGCCGCACCCGCACGTTTAGCTTCCAACATCACGCTCAAGCACTACCGCGGCAAGTCGTTTCCATACAAGGGCTACAAGACCTTGTCCTCCAAGTCATTCGAGGCCTGCGGATCAGTTTGCCTAGACGAAGACCGCTGTGTTGCGTTCTCATTCGTCAAGGCGGGCGGTGACTGCAAGCTGTTGAACTCAGCCGGTGAATATTTCTCGGATTCGGCTGTCGACAGCGGAGTAAAACGGCAGGTAACGAAATAGCTCATTAGAGCGGTTCATTGTTATGTTGAACCGCTCTAGTCATCTGGGAGGGCGGGTTATGAAAGCAGTCTTATCCGTAATTATGTTTTCTCTGGGCCTCATTGTCCTGGGCGGCGATCGGCCTGCACAGGCTGGCGATGTGGACGACTGCAATAACGCCTATACAATGACAGATGTTGAGGCTTGCAGCCGGATCCTCAAATCGGGGAAACTCAACGGCAGGCGGCTGACCGACGAATTGAAAGCAATCGTGCTGTACAAGCGCGGCAAGGCCCGCTCCACCAACGGGAAATACAAAGCCGCCGTCAAGGATCTGAAGAAATCTTTGCAGCTCAACCCGAACGATCCCGAGGCCAAAGATGCGCTGGCATTGGCTCGACAACAGCTCAGAAGCGCCAAGTCCATCAGTTCCGCCAGTGCGCCGAAGAACACCAAGAAACTCAGTGAATGGGAAAGAGCCGCGGCAGTGCTGAAGAAACGCGGGTTCTCGGCCAAGCAGGCATTTGCGGTTCTGAAGTCCTTTGGTTGCGGCTACTACAGCACCGAGTGCAGGGTCGAAGCATTCGGGGAGCACAATCTCAACAATCTGCCCTTGATCGTTGCCGCCCGCTACAGCCTGTCCCGGAAGACCGCGGACGATTCCCAGTACTGGAACTCGGACATCTCCAGGGGCGACATAGTCTATGATGTGCAAAGCGGCGCCTATCTTGGCGGGATGAGACCTTCTCGCGCGGCGCGATCCATCTCAAGATGCTACAAAAGCAAGAAGTTCTTCAAGTCCTGCAAACTGCGTTACCATCAAAAGGATGGCTGCCGGCTAACCAAGAAATGGGTCAAGCTGTGTCGCAAGGGGACCAACGACCCGGTGTCGGGCGAATTATGCTACTGGGACATCAAAGGCGATCTGCCGGTCTTGCCGTCCGCTAAGGCAACCAAGAGCCGGATAGCGCTCAATGATGCCAAGCGGCAAACCAAGGTGGCCGCCGTCGTGCCGAAAAAGAAGAAAGCCAAGCTTCCAAAATGGCCCTACTGTACCCACGAGCAGCTTTCACAATGACGCAGCACGCTGGATCAGCTTCTGGTTTGATCAAACCAACCAATATCGCTCGCGCCCGAGGCCAACCACGTCACAAGCGCCCTTCGGCCTGCAGGTCGCCGAGCGGGAACTCGCGCATCGGGTCGGCGGCGGCCACCTCATCGAGCCTTGCAGCGATCACCTTGCAATCGCTGTTCATTTGAGCTGTCAGCTGATCGACAGAGTCGAATTTCTGGTCGCCGCGGATGTAGTCGATGAACTCTACCGCCAGCTCCTTGCCGTAGAGATCGCCGTCGAAGTCAAACAGGTAGACCTCCAGGAACGAACGCTCGGTATCGAAGGTCGGGCGCTTGCCGATGTAAGCGGCGCCATGACGATTGATGTCATCATCGCGGACCCTCACGGCATAAATGCCGTCGGCCGGTTCGCAGCCGGGATCGAGCAGGATATTGGCGGTTGGAAAGCCGATATCGCGGCCGCGGCGGTCGCCTTCGACAACCGTGCCGATGACGGTCCACCAGTAGCGAAGCTGGTGGGCTGCATCATCGAGGCGGCCATGGCGGAGCGCTGAACGGATGCTGCTGGATGAAAACGGGGCGATGCCGTCATCGTCGGTGACCTGATCGACGACCGTGACGCCGAAGCCGGAGCTGGCGCCAAGCTCGGTCATTGTCGTCGGGTTGCCCTTGCGGCCCTTGCCGAAATGGAAGTCATAGCCGGTAACGACATGGGCAACGTCCAATTCGTCGACCAGTTTGCGGGCAACGAAGTCTTCCGGCTCAAGGCCGGCGAGCGCCTTGTCGAAAGTGATGATGCTGATGAAATCAGCGCCAAGACCCTTGGCCAGGCGGCACTTCAAGGCCGGCGGCGTCAAGCGGAACATCGGCTCATCGGGACGGAACAGAACACGCGGGTGCGGCTCAAAGGTGACAAGACCGGATGGGGCCTGGCGCCTATATGCTTCTTTTCTGGCTGTTGCCATCAGTTGCTGATGACCGCGGTGCAGACCATCGAAATTACCGATCGCAATGACACCGCCGCGGGCGGCAGCCGGCACGGGATTATCATCGTTCAGGATCAGCATCAATTGATCAGGCCGAGGCGTCGCGGGACGGCACCATGACAAGCGCCTCGCCATCGAGCACGACCTTGCCGGAGACAATACACTTGCAGGCCAACGTGACCCGCCGGCGGGTTAAGTGAATGTCGGTCACTTCAACGGTTGCGGCAACCGACTGGCCGAGCAGGACGGGGGCTCGAAACCGCAGGGACTGGGACAGATAGATGGTTCCGTTGCCAGGCAGCCTGGTGGCGATGACCGCCGAAATCAGGCTGGCGGTGAGCATGCCGTGGGCTATGCGTTCGCCGAACATGGTGCCGGCGGCATAATCAGCATCGAGATGCAGCGGGTTATTGTCGCCGCTGATGCCGGCGAACTCGACGACATCGGCTTCGCTGACGGTTTTTTCAAACGTTGCGGTCATGCCGACCGCAAGGTCTTCCAGGAAATACAGTGACTGATCGAGCATCTAAAAAATCGCCTTTCGTCGTCGCCGTTTAGCGCGTCATGTGGACCCGGTTGGTTATCGCAGGCCCGTCATGATGCCGGCGATCTGCACGGCAGGTGCTGCCTGGCGGACCCGGCCGGCCAGCACATCAGCGCCAGCGCCGCCAAATTCGTACTCATGAATACCCGTGACGATGAAAAGAATATTAATGCCGTAGGCCGCGGCGCCCTTCACATCAGTCGACAATCCATCGCCGATTGCCAGCACATGGTCAAGCGCCGGCATCGTACCACGCTTGCCGGCAGCCTGGCGCAGGCATTCGTCATAAATGGGCGGAAACGGCTTACCGGCCATTTCAACGGTGCCGCCGAGCTCGGTATAGATGTCGGCCAGCGCACCGGCGCACGGCAACAGCTCGGCGCCCTTGCGCACAACCTTGTCCGGGTTGGCGCAGATCATGGGAAGACCAAGTTGGCGCATTTCAGCAAGCCGGCCTCGATAGCTTTCCGGGCTTTCCCGGTCATCATCGAGAAGGCCGGAACACAAGATGACATCTGCTTCATCAAGTGGGGTATAGTTCACCGGAAGACCTTCCAGCAAAGCCAGATCCTTTTCCGGGCCAAGGTGATAGACATTCCTGCCAGCCCATTGCGACACGAGATGACGAGTGACGTCGCCTGACGAGACGATGGCGTCGTAACAGTCCGGCGATACCTTCATGTACTCGAGCTGGGGCAGGATTGCCGCGGACGGGCGCGGCGCATTGGTGATGAGGATAACGGTGCCGCCTGACGCGCGGTGGCGTTCCAGGGCAGCGCAGGCGGTCCGGCTTGCCGTCTCACCGTCGTGCACCACACCCCAGACATCGCACAGCCAGACGGGAAAGCGCCGGCTCAGGGCCTCGGCATCATCCAGCAGTTCCACAAGATCGTCGGCGCCCGGCATGGTCATGGGCGTTGGCTAGCGCGTCTGCAATGTCAACGTCAAGCGACCTTGGCGTGTTCTTGCGGTTCCGTGATATCGTGCCGCACCAGGCGAGGCGGCGAGAAATAAGCGCCATAGGCCAGTGGCACCACATCTTCTATCCAGGCCAGTTCGCTCTGCTTGGTCACATCAGCAGCAACAAGTTGCAATTGGCCGCCGGCAGTCTGGCTGAACAAGTTATCTGCCGAGTGCCGGCTTTCGTTCTTCAACGCAACGAGCAGGCGCACATCGGCGGCAATGAACGCAAAGCCGAGTTCTTGAAGCGTGACCAGGTCGGGGACGGCACCGTGCACGTTGGACAGCGCAAAGGTCGCGCCGAGCTGTGCGAGGTGGGCCAGACCTTCCTGACCCCGGTCGCTCAACTGCGACAAGGTTGTATGGGTAATCTCGACCACCAACGCATTGGCAATGTCGGCATTGTCATCAAGCAGAGCCATCAGGGATTGCATGAATGTCTCTTCGGCAAACGAAGAGGCGTTAACGGGACAGAACACGG
>JABDJG010000302.1 GCA_013002595.1 Hyphomicrobiales bacterium
GTCCTGTTGCGTGCCAATCTTGCATCTTCACTTTTTCGCCGGATTCGGCCATCATCTTGCGCGGGTGAATCGGAACATTTCAGATCGAAAGACTTCAATGCTTAAAACGAGTGTTTTCACGCGACCGGCCGTCACCTTGGCAGCCCTGGTGTTCGGCACCGTTGCCGCTGCCGCACACCCGCATGTCTGGATCAAGAACCGGTCCGATGTGGTCTTCAACGACGACGGCAAGATCGTCAGCCTTATCGTCGAGTGGGCGTTCGATGAAAACTATTCCGCCGATGCGACCGAGGGCCTGGATACCGACGGCGATGGTTCGTTTTCGTCCGGCGAGCTGGAGGTGCTGACGCGCGAAAATCTCATCGCGCTCAAGGAGTACGACTATTTCGTCTACGCCAAGCTGGACGGCAAGAAAGTCTCTTACGGTGACGTCACCGAGTTCGGCCAGCGGTTCACGCAAGGCATCCTGAAGATGCATTTCACCGTCCCCTTGAGCGATCCGGTCGACCCGGCGAGAGGCAAGTTCACCTACACAATCTATGATCCGAGCTTCTTCATCGCCATCGACTACCCCGATGCATCGGCCGTCTCGGCGATCGGCCGCAAGCCGGCCAATTGCACGCTCGAGATGAAAGCCGTCACCGGCGACCAGGAAACCGATCAGACCCGGCAGATGCTGAGCGAAAAATCGCCCGACTGGCAGCCCGAGACCGAGGAAGACTTCGGCAGCTTGTTCGCACAACCGGTCAATGTCGTGTGCAAACCGAAAACGGCCAGCCAATGAAGTTTTTACTGGCGGCGCTGATCCTGGTGTTCGTAGCCTTTGCCGGTATCGCAGCACCGTCAAATGCTGCAACAAAACCGATCCACGTTGCCCAGGCAAAGATCGATCCCTCAAAGCTGCTGGTTCGGCCAAAATCGGCGCCACCGACGTTCTGGTCGGACCCCACCGGCTGGATCAACCTGAAGCAGCGAGAATTTACCCGGTCCATGCAAAAGACCTTACGCGGCATCCGCGGCGAGAACCGGTTTGCCGCCGCCTGGACATTGATGCTGCTCAGTTTCGGCTATGGCATCTTTCATGCCGCCGGCCCCGGCCACGGCAAGACGGTCATCTCGGCCTGGCTGCTGGCCAACGAACACCAGCTGCGGCGCGGCATCCTGGTTGCCTTCATGGCCGCCATCGTCCAGGCCCTGACCGCCATCGTCCTCGTTTCTGTTCTGTTGCTGGCGGTCAAAAGCGTCGGCTCGAGTGCGCGCAGCATTGCCGGTTCGCTGGAAGCGGCCAGCTATGCCCTTATCACCGTGCTTGGGCTTTACCTGATCTGGCAGGCGATGCGCCCGGTGCTGGTTGCCGCCCCTGCCGGCCACGGCCATGTACATCATGACCATGATCACGGGCCCGATTGCGATTGCGGCCATGCCCATATGCCCAGTGCCAGCGACCTCAACGGCGCATGGTCGTTAAAACGTGCATTCGCGATTGCCTTTGCCGTCGGTATCCGGCCCTGTTCCGGCGCAATCCTCGCCCTGCTGGCTTCGAGCGCCATCGGCATCTACTGGGCCGGCATCGCCTCAACCGTCGTCATGGCGGTCGGCACCGCCATCACCGTTTCGCTTATCGCCTGCATCGCCGTCTCCTCGCGCAACCTTGCCATGAAACTGGCCGGCAACAGTTCCGCCTGGCTAGAGCGCACCGCCTTTGCGCTAAAGTTCTTCGGAGGTCTTTTCATTGCAGCCGTTGGTGGCCTGTTGTTCTGGGCCACATTGACCGGCAGCGCTTCGATCATTTAGAGCGGTTTGCTTTCATTGTGAGCCGTTTGACCATGCACCCCAGTTGAGTAAAGCTGCTATTCCTGGCAATCAAACACAATATTTCGTCCGCGCTCTATCCGCTGGAAATGCCAGTTAGTATCGGCACGGCACCGCCACACAATATCGATGTGCGTAGTAATCCCGGCAATGTCAGGATTGGCGCAAAGATTGGCATGCGCCTCGAACTTGCAGAATTTCAACGGACCACAGATTGATTTTATGAGTTCCTTGGCGTTACATCTTGGCCGCTGACTGGGGTCATCCAAGTTTTTCAACTCGGCACTTTTTATTTCGTACGGTACCGAAGGCTCCTTCATCGTCCAGGTAGCTCCCTTGCACATCAACACCAGTCCACCTGGCTGCTCGAGGGCCCAGCCTTCGGGATATTCCTTTCCATCTGTAATGCATGCTGCTTTCGCCGTCGCGTGTGTCCATAGCAACGATATGAATATCATGGATCCCGCAATCAGTAGCTGCACATTAAACCCGTCTTTGTATCGGTAACTGCGCCATTTCCATGGCTAACGAACCGAGGATCCGGGGACAAACATGTGGCCAGGACCAATGGTCCGGTTTTGCGCACAGCAATCATTGGTCCACCGCCACACCGATCACGAAAAGAACCGAGTAGTCTTGCTTGGTGCAGCCTTCAGCCGGGGGCATCACGCCGCCGGGCGCAACTGGGAATGCTGTTTTCTGTACCGAGGCCGGCGAGCACGAGCCGTTGCCCGATGCAGGTGTGTAGCGCGCAGAGCGGCACGGCAAGTGCGTCACGTCATGGAGTTTCACACCGTCGTCAAGCTCCCAACGCTGAACACCATCCTTGTCCAGGCGATGAATTGTCAGTACTGACACCGTCTCACGGTCACCTGTGACGACATATTTACCGGCGGGAACCGGGAAGCTCGGCTTTTCCATGAGCAGGCCGTTTTCATCGACCCACCACTCTTGGCTGTCGAATTTCCACCGTGCAGGAGTAATGCCGCCTGTCGCCTTCAGTATCTCATAGTATTTCAGCCATACACCGCGCGGACCGGGGTCCCAGCGCCATAAACCCCACGTTTGAGCACCGGTGCCCGAGTTCGCGTCCGGATCGCCCAGCGCCGCAATATACTGCGTTGGAATGCGCCTGAACGTCGTTTTATCTTCGCCCTCTGCCTGCGCCACATGCCCGAAGGTAGCAATCATCAAGAGCAATCCCGTCACGAGCAGCACACGACTCGTCAACAGCTGCCTAATGATCGCTGACATCGACACCGCGCCTTTCCGTATGAGTGTTGTAAGCATCCAGTTCATGTTCCAGCATTAGAGAGCGACACTCGACAAAAGCAGGCCGGGTCAGAACCGGGAGAAACCATCTCCCGGTTCCAAATTGTTCGGTGCCTTTCAGCTGACCTACTTGGCCATCCAGGCTTTGAAGCGCTCGTTGACTTCATCACCGTTATCAGCCCACCAATCAGGGTTGGCAAAGACCGAGCGTGGCATCACTTCATCGCGGTTCGGCATGTGTTCCATGATGTTCTTCTTGCCATCAGGAGCTTCAAACCAAGGCTCGCCAGCCGCCA
>JABDJG010000341.1 GCA_013002595.1 Hyphomicrobiales bacterium
TTCGGGCAAGCACCAGTAGGAACGATGCCAATTTCTCAGTCGCCGATTTGCGGCCAAGCAGAAGCTGATGGTCCTGCATGCTGTTGAGCTCGTTCGTGGCAATCTCAAACAGCCGATGACCAAGATCGGCATGACCTTGCGCATCGCGCATCAGCGCGCCCTTGGAGATACTGCGGACTTTTGCGCCACAGACCGCCTCGCAGCTGTAACGGTAGCTTTGTGTCTGACCCAAGCCGATCAGATCGCCCGGATAGGCAAAAGAGATGATCTGGCGCCTGCCGTCCATGAGGATGCGATAGTTGCACATGACGCCTTCAACCACCTCATACAGGAATTCGGCATCATCACCCTCACAGAACAGCGCTTCATGAGCCCGCAACTTGCATACATGTGCATTGATGCCGGAAAGACTTTCCCAAGGCATCGTTACCGGGCTGGCACTTGAAGTAATCTGGTGTGCCGGGGTGTTGTACATGATCTCGATCCTTCTCATGTGAAGTGGGATTGCCATCCGTTGAGAAGCATCAGACCCTATTGACGTATCGGCTTGACACCGGGCCGGTAACGGATTGTAACCGATTGTATCGATGACCGCCGTCATGCGATAAACTGCCGCCGTATCGTCAACGTGCTTGTAATGCGGCGTTAAAATACGCACCTCACCCCTTGTCACCAGTATGCAGAAACGGGATTCCCCAGACGTGCCGTCATCCAGCAAAAAACACATTTTGATAGTCGATGACGATGCCAAGGTTCGGCTGCTTCTGCGGCGTTGCTTTGAGCAGGACGGTTATGGCGTCAGCGAGGCAGCGACCGAGGTCGAGACCATGCAGTATCTGGCGGCAGGAGGTATCGATCTGGTGACGCTGGACCTGACGCTCGGCGCCGAAGACGGCCTCAATATCGCCCGCGAAATCCGCGCCATATCGAGCATTCCGATCGTCATGGTTACCGGCAAGGGCGACACGATCGACAGGGTTGTCGGCCTCGAACTGGGAGCCGATGACTACATTTCAAAGCCGTTTCATGTCCGCGAAGTGCTGGCCCGCATCCGCTCGGTACTGCGCCGGACAGACACAATGCCCAACGAACAGGCAGGCTGTGCGCCTCAGGATCAAACGGACAGCTATGCATTCGGTGACTGGACCGTGGACTTTTCGCGATTGCAGCTGCGATCCGAGGGTGGCGAACTTCGCGACCTGACGACCTCGGAATTCAAGCTACTGGAAATACTGGTCAAGAACGCCAAGCGGGTTCTCACCCGCGACCAGATCATGGACAAACTGAAGGGCCACGACTGGAGCCCGCTTGACCGCAGCATCGACAATCAGATCGCCCGCCTGAGGCGCAAGATTGAAGCGGATCCAAAAAAACCCGCCTTGATCAAGACGGTACGCGGTGCCGGCTATACTTTTGCTGTCGATGTCAACCCGTGCTGATCTCTAGGCTTAGGATTGGTCGAGGGTTTGTTTGATGGCCCTGGCCAGCTCGGTCTGACGATAAGGCTTACGCACCAACATCAGTCCCTGCTCGCCAAGCTCGTCCGCATGCACAAGATCTTCGGCAAAACCCGATGTCAGCACAATTTTGATATCGGGAGCGTCGGCACGCAGGGCATCACACAGTTCATATCCCGACATGCCGCCTGGCATGATGATATCTGTAAAGACGAGATCTATCCGGCTGTTCTTGCTGACGATGTCCAGCGCCTCAGCTCCGTTGGCTGCTTCGATCACGGTGTAACCCAGATCCCCGATGCGCCGGACCGTCAGGCGCCGGACCCGCTCATCATCCTCGACCACCAGGATAACCTGGCCATCTCCACGTGGTAACAGCGAACCGGTTTCCACTGCCTTGGGCGACTGCACATGGTCGTCGACGCGCGGCAGATAAAGATTGATCGTCGTCCCCTGATCGATCTCGCTGTAAACCGTCACATGTCCGCCCGATTGTTTGGCAAACCCGTACACCATCGACAGGCCCAGCCCGGTGCCGCGGCCGGCTTCCTTGGTTGTAAAAAACGGTTCAAAGACCCGCTCTTGAACCTGCCTGGACATGCCCGTTCCGGTATCGGACACCGACAATTGGACATAGTCGCCCGGCTTGACGCCGATTTCTCTGGTGGCAGCATCATCATCAAACACGGAATTGCGCGTCTCGATCACCAGTTTGCCGCCGCGCGCCATGGCATCGCGGGCATTGACGGCCAGGTTGACGATCGCACTTTCGATCTGGGTAGGGTCGGCCCGGACTGACCATAGTCCGGTGCTCAGCGCATTGCTGAGGTTTATCTGCTCTCCCAGCGTACGGTGCAAGAGGTCGGTCAGACCGAGCACCTGCGCATTCAGATCAACGGTCTGGGGTTCCAGGTGGCTTCGGCGCGCAAAGGCCAGCAGCCGCGCTGTCAACCGTGCGCCCAGATCGGCGGCTTCTTGCGCCTCCGACACAAGCTCGTTCTGCGTCTGGTCCAGATCGCGCATCTGCAACAGTTCAAGGTTGCCGATGACGACCGTCAGCAGATTGTTGAAGTCATGCGCGATACCACCGGTCAGCTGGCCGATCGCCTCCATCCTCTGCGACTGCTGCAAGGCGCGTTCAGTCTGCAAGCGCTCGGTTGTATCCAGAACAACCGCAACAAACACCGGGGGGTCCTCTGCACCATGCAGTGACAAGTTTATCTGCACATCATAGTCCGTGCCATCCTTGCGCCGATGAACCGTGGCGAACTCCAAACGCTCTTTTTCACCTGTTTTGAGCGGTTCGATCAACCGTTCGAAGTCAGCTTTGCTGAATTCAGGTTTTACATCGATCGGCGTCATTTGCTCCAATTCGTCCAGGCTATAGCCAAGGTTTGCCCTGGCCCCGCTATTGACGGCAATGAACTGCAGCGAATTAGCTTCGAAGATATAGATCTCATTCACGGACGCTTCTACGATCCGGCCCAACCTGGTCGCCATCGCATCAAACCGCTGGCGCACCGTCAGATCGTGAATGATACCGGTATAGTGAGACTCACCGTCTAGAAAGAATTCTCCGACCGACAGGTGCATTGGAAATGTCGATCCGTCCTTGCGCTGCCCGACCACCTCGCGGCCAATGCCGATAATCTTGCGTATACCGGTCTCGCGATGATGCCGCACATACCCATCGTGCTCTGCCCGGAACGGTTCGGGCATCAGCATCTTGACATTCTGATCGATCATTTCAGTGCGGTCATACTGGAACAGGCGCTCGGCAGCCGGGTTCACAGTTTCGATCAACGATGCCCCATCAATACAGACAATGGCATCAACCGCAGAGTCCAGAATCGCTTCTAGCCGACCGCCCGAAACGACATCATCCTGTTTTTCTGATCGCTTTTTTACCAGTGTTTCGCCCTGCCTGATCGCAGCACCCGGCTGCGGCCCAGTCGCTCTTCTAACATAGAAGTTTCCCGGCCAGAAACACTTCAACCGCCCAATTTGACTGAGATCAATGCCGTGTACGGCTAGTCGGCCTAATCCTCGCCGGGAAAGTCAACCAAAGCCGATTGAGGAGGTTATCAAATGGCCCAGTCACTCATTCCAAAAATGTGGGGAGAAGACAAAGGCGGCGATGTCTTTACGAACCTGCATCGTCAGATCGACCGCGTTTTCGACGATTTCACGCAGGGTGATCGGTGGCCGTTCCCGGCCCTGTCTGCCGGCAATGGCAAACTGACCCCGCGGGTAAATGTCAGCGAAACCGACAAGGAAATCGAAATCACTGCCGAGTTGCCTGGCGTTGAAGAAAAGCAGATCGACGTCAATCTCGTCGGCGACATGCTGACCATCAAGGCCGAAAAGCAGACCGAGGAAGAAAAGACCGAAAAAGACTATCATCTGGTCGAGCGCTCGCACGGCAAATTCGAGCGGACCATGCGGCTGCCTTGCGAAGTCGAGGCAAAAGACGTCAAGGCCACCTTCAAGAACGGTGTCCTGACCGTCAAATTGCCAAAGTCCGCCGAAATCAAGTCAAAGACACAAAAGATCACCGTTCAGGCCCACTGAACATCAATGTATTTCTCCGGAGACAGCCCGGTCGTCGTCGGACGATCGGGCATCTTTTCAGGACAAAATTCGATCTCGACGGTACCCATACAGTACCCGGAACAAACAAAGGGTCAGCGGAATATTGCTGACCCTTTGACTTTATTGGTCGGAGTGGCGAGATTCGAACTCACGACCCCCTGCTCCCGAAGCAGGTGCGCTACCAGGCTGCGCTACACTCCGATACCTGAAACGGGTTGCGTTATACTCCCAGCCCATTGTGTCTGCAAGACGCATCATCCCCATGAAAACGCAAATCCGCCATTGCGGATCGCAACATCAGTGACTATGTTTCGCCGCGCTGCAACCAGCACGCATATTGGGGCGTGGCCAAGTGGTACGGCAGCGGCTTTTGATGCCGAAGATCGCAGGTTCGAATCCTGCCGCCCCAGCCAGTCTCCATTGAACTTTATATGCGCCGCGTTTGTCTTCACCCGACGACTTCGTCATACTGCCATAAGGGCCTTTGGTCGGGCGTTACAGGAGCGTAAGTCATGAAACTAGTTATTGTCGCAACTATCGGCGCCCTGGCACTGTCCGCTTCACCAGCATCGGCCGGCTGCAAGACACCGCCCAAGCCCGGTGTCGACTGGTCCGGCTGCTCCAAAAAGCTCATCATGTTACCGGGTGCAAAGCTCAAACAGGCGAACCTGTCCGAGACAGATCTGACCAGCACGGACCTCGGCAACGCCATGCTGGATCGCGCAATTCTCGATGAGGCAAACCTGACCCGCGCCTCCCTCAAGGACGCATCGCTGGCCGGCGCAAGCATGCGCAAAACCTATGGT
>JABDJG010000345.1 GCA_013002595.1 Hyphomicrobiales bacterium
GACGTTTCGCGACGAGCGCGCCGGCGGCGGGCGGGCCCATTCAACGGCGATCTATTATCTTTTGAAGGCTGGCGAGGTGTCGCGCTGTCACCGGGTCGACGCGGCCGAGGTCTGGCACTGGTATGCCGGCGCGCCGCTGATGCTGGGGTTGCGCGATGGCGACGGGCCGGTCAGCGAACATACCCTCGGCAACGACATTTCCGGCGGCGCACGCCCGCAGATCATAGTGCCGGCGGGCATCTGGCAGATGGCCCGCAGCCTGGGCGCGTTCACGCTGGCCGGATGCACCGTTGCGCCGGGCTTTGAGTTCTCAGGGTTCGAGATGGACCCGGTGGCGTAAACGCGGGTTACGCCTGCCGAGCGATGCACACCGGACAGCTGGTGTGGCGCCGGATATAGGCGACCCGGGATTCCGGGCCATGGGCGCGGATCAGACTGGCGACATCGAGGTTTTGCCGGTGCCCGCAGGTCCTGCATTCGAACACCAGGGGATGGTTGCCGGCCTGCAGCTCTGCGAGTGTAAGCTGATCATGATAGGCCTCAAGGGCGCGGCGGTCGCTGTTGTCGGGGTTTGGCATTGGCGCATCCCGCTTCAGGATTTCATCGTTCTGGGGGTCACTTCCGTGCGCACCTTCGGGCCGTACTTGCGGCGGGCGATTTCCAGGTTGTGTTCGACCTGGATATGCAGCCAGAAGTCTGCCGCGGTGCTGAAATAACGCGACAGGCGCAACGACAATTCGGCAGAAACCTGCGTCTGGCCGCGCACCAGGGCATCAACGACATCGGGCAGAACGCCGATATCCTCGGCCAGTTCGTGCTCGGCGATGCCGAGCGGCTGGAGGAACTCCTCAAACAGGATGCGGCCCGGCGGCGGGCACAGATATTCGCCCGGCGCGGCGGCCTCGGACTTTGCCGAAACCATGTCCTGCGGGCCGGGATGGGAAACCAGCTGCACTTCGGTGGCAAAGCCGCGCGCCTTCCACTCAACGATGCCGCCGGCCATATGCCGCACGTTGTGCAGGCCGGCAGCGATGAGCTTTTCGCCGGCGGTCCGGGAGCGCTGGCCGAGGGCGCAGTGGATCACGACGTTCTTTTCGGTCAGCACCGGAAAGGCCGACGGATCGAACACCGACAGCGGCATCAGCCGGGCGCCGGGGATATGCTCCTGGTCGTACTCGGAGACCTCGCGGACATCGACCAGCAGGATATCGTCATCGTCGAACCAGGCCTTGACGGTGTCGACATCAACATCGATGACGCCGGTAACTTCGGTGGTTTTGGTCATGGCGCACCAGCCTTTTCAGGTTTGCAATCCAACAGTTAGAGCATATTTTACTTATACGGAAGCATTTGACCGGGTTTTCGCGTCTGCTGGCTAGAGCCCGGTCCACGCCGTGGTCTGGCCGACCACAAGTGGACTGTAACGACGTCCCGCGGGCGCGAAAATCCGACTTGCGTCGTGTCGAAGACGCGCTTCCAGCACGAAATGCGTCGGAGACGCGCTTCCAGCACGAAATGCGTCGGAGACGCGCTTCCAGCACGATGGTGGACCAAATCGGCCCATCGGACGTCGTTACGAAACTTGCCCGATGCCCCACATCGCGCTGCGTTCCGTAACGAGCCGAGTGAACCGATTTGGACCATCAAATGGTTCCGTATAAGTAAAATATGCTCTAGCCGGTTGGGTGGCGGAATACAAATGCGATGCCGCGGGGGCTGGCTTGGCCCCTCAGGATTCACTAGAATTTTAGCCATTTAAATGACCTGATCTTAACACGAACCGGGTATGAATGGCTGAATTCGGGGCTAAATGCTCTTTACAAGGTTTGTCTCACTTCAGATCTTTGAGGGCTATGACGGAGGCCATTGCCATGCACCACACCTCATTCGACACACTGGTTCGCCGCTGGATCATGCCGGCGATGCTGGGCTTTGCGCTGGCCGTTGTGGCCGCGCCGGTCGCCAGCACCGGGCTCGGCGGCGCGGAACCGGCGTTCGCCAAAAAGGCCAAATACGGCAAGGCCAAAAAGCATAAGTACAAGTCGACCCGCAAGGCCAAAAAGCACAAGTACAAGTCGACCCGCAAGGCTGAAAAGGCAGAACGAAAACGCCAGCGCAAGGCCGAAAAGGCTGAGGCCAAGGAGCAGCGCAAGGCCGAGCGCGACGAGGCCAAGGCGCGCCGCAAGGAGGCCAAGGCCGAGTGCAAGAGGCTGCGCCGCGAGGCCCACGCCGAGGCCAAGAAGATCCGCCAGCAGGGCAAGGACGACAAGGCCGAGATCCGCCGCGAGGCCCAGGAAGACGGCACCACCGGCTACGACATGGCCAAGGAGATGACCGAGGTCTGGCACACGGCACGCGGCGAGGCGCACGAGCTGCGCGCGGCGGCCAAGGCCGAATGCAAGAAGCTGCGCTCGGCGGCGCGGCAGTAGCCGGCAGGGCCTGAAAAAGCCGGTCAAATTTGTGCTTTTTCGACGCTTTTTTGTGCTTTTTCGACATCCAACCGGCCGTTTTGCCTCGAAACCGGCCGGTTTGCCGCGTCACCTGGCCGGTGCGGTGCGGATTACGTTGCGTTAGTTTGCCGCTGCCCGGGGTCGCCATGCGGTCCGCGCAAGGGGTGCCATTCCACCTCTCGCACCTCCCCCATCCACATCGCGCCGGTTTGACGTTGCCAGCCGCTGCCTTCATCAGCGACACTGGCGGGCATGGCTGAGCAACGCATATCCAATAGACACCCCATGAACGACAATCGCATACAGTCCATCGATCGGGCGCTGCGGCTGACCGCTGCGGCGATTTCCCGGATTGGCTGCAAGGCCTCGCTGCCCGCTGGGTTGCCAAAGGCGATCGGCATCGCCGCTCTTGTCCTGTGGGCCGCGTTGGCGGGCGGGCCTGCCGGGGCGGACAGTTCGTCTCCCCTGCTGGCGGCATACTATGACCGCCAGATGGCGATCGTCGGTGGCCAGGGGTATTACTGGACGGGAAACAACCAGCCTGAAAGACTGCCGTTCGAGGTGGTCCAGACCGGCGTTGGCCGGGACAGGTATTATGCCCTGACGAGGGCGGGCGGCCTTTTGCGGTTCGGCCGCGATCCTCAGCGCCACCGCGTGCTCATGACCGGCGTTGCCCGGTTTGCCGCTGGGGGCAGCGGTGTCCTCGCCATCACCAAGGATGGCGTGCTGTGGTGGATCGCGGCCGGCTCGAGCGCCAGGCGCAAGATCGCCAGCGGCGTTGTGGCGGCAGCCGTCGGGGACGGCGCCAACTACTATATCACCAGCGCCAACGAGCTTTATGTCAGGGGAAAGGCACATCGCGGACAATATGGCGACGGGCGCCTGGAGGCGACGGATCACTTCGTGCGGACCGCTGGCGATGTGAAACAGATCACCGCGCACACGGGACATGCCATCGTTCTGACCCGCGGTGGCGACGTGATGGGGACCGGTGGAAACATCTACGGGCCGGTCGGCCGGCACGGCCTTGGCGACAAGGCGGTGCGCTGGAGCTTGATCGTGTCGCGCGCGCGGGCGATCGCAACCGGTGCCTCGCACTCGCTGGCCATCCGGCCCGACGGCACACTGCTCGCCTGGGGACGCCGGTATGGTCCCGAGCCGGTACCGGTCCTGGCCGGCGTTGCCGCGGTTGCCGCGGGGTCGCAAACGACAATCGCGCTGAAAAGCGATGGTTCCCTGTGGCAATGGGACCGGGGCGAACGGCCTCGGCCGGTCAAGCTGGAGTAAAGCCGGCGACACCAGCATGAAAGCCTTCGTTGACGATCACACGTCTGTTGTCAGGGGTGCAGCGGACACGATCCGAACAGGACCTGCAATTCCGTTTGGTGCCAATTTCAGACATCTAACGCGCCTGAACTGAACTGCTGGCTTGGCTGGGTATCGCATTACAATTTGTAATCGCCCGCAGGGTTCTGGTTAAAGCCCTTGTCAGATTTTTGTGCCGCTTCGGTCTTCTATCTTTAACAAAGCGTTAATTCGAGGTAGTTACTTCAGCACCATGATGAGACAGATTTTCAAGATCCCGGCCCGCAATTCATGGGTCATCGGACTCATGCTCAATTTGGTATTGAGCATGACGCTTGCCAGCTACGGGGCAATGCTATCTCATCTTCCCGGCCACCTCGAAGCTATGGAGCAAATCAGACACGCGGAACTGACATTGGAGATTACCGAACACGGCCACAGCCATGACGATAGTGAATTCGAGGAACAGCACGTTGGGCACGTCCATGGCCACAACGCTGCCGATCACTCCCACGAGACACCGCATGTTCCCCCTTTGACGTCATTGTTTTGGAATATCTCGCCAGACACGCATCTGGTTTATGCCACTTTGCGGCCCGATCTGAACGTAAGAGACCCTCTGGAGCGCCCGCCCCGGCCTATTTCTTGATCTACAATTTGGCTGCCCGGTGCAGCCTTGGGTAAATAAGAAAAAGGTAAGATTCATGCAAATCTCTCAATATGAGGGACTGCCGTGGAAGCTATGTGCTTTCTGGCGGACTGTCCTCGCCCTCGCGGCATCGCTGACATTTCTGGTGCTCCTGACCCAGTCAGCCCTTGCTCACGCTGTCACCGAAGGTGATAAGGGTTATATTCAGGAAATCTATGGCGTTAAGTTCATCCCCTTCATGTATCTGGGGGCTAAGCACATGATCACGGGATATGACCACCTGCTGTTTCTGGCAGGTGTGATCTTCTTCCTCTACAAGATGAAGCATATCGGTATCTATGTGACCTTGTTTGCCATCGGTCATTCAACGACGATGATCATTGGCGTCTACTACAACATCACGGTCAGCCCCTACATCATCGATGCCATTATCGGACTGTCTGTCGTCTACAAGGCACTGGACAATCTGGGAGCCTATCAAAGATGGCTCGGCTTCCAGCCCAACACCAAGGCTGCCACGCTCATATTCGGTCTTTTCCACGGCTTCGGCCTTGCAACAAAAGTGCAGGAGTATGAAGTCGCAGCGGATGGACTGCTGACAAATCTGATTGCCTTCAACCTGGGTGTTGAAATCGGCCAGCTTCTGGCGCTGGCAGCCATCCTGATCGCAATCACCTACTGGCGGCGTGCCGGCGGCTTCTGGCGTCATGCCTATACCGTCAATGTTGCGATGATGACGGCAGGATTTGTCCTGACCGGCATGCATCTGACCGGCTATTTCACCTCACTCAATTCTTAAGGAAACCGAAAATGTATAACTCTGACATCCCGACGCGCGCAGAGCTGCCGACATCGCGGCAGCTC
>JABDJG010000351.1 GCA_013002595.1 Hyphomicrobiales bacterium
GGCCATGGAAATGGCCGAGGCCGGTGCCGACTATGTCCGTATCAGCCCGTTTGCCCCCGGGCCGGGCGATGAGCCCCTGATCGCCTGGTGGTCGCAACTGTTCGAGATCGCAAGCGTTACCGACGAAGGATTGTCCGCAGATCAGATCACCCGGGCAGTCCGGCTGGGCGCGGACTTTGTCCGCCCCGATGATGCCATGTGGCGATCGCCGCAACACGCAACCGATATCATCGCACAGGCCATGCTGGCCATTGAGGCGGCGCACTGATGGGATGGCTCCGTGTGATTGCCGTTGCAACGCTCCTGGCGACCTCCACGCCGGCGCTCGCCAACACGTTTGAAGAAGCCGTCGCGCTGTACGATGACAAGAACTACAACGCCGCCTTTGAAATCGTCAGGACGCTGGCCGAAAAGGGCAACAAGGATGCCCAGGCGATGCTGGCATCGCTGTACGAGACGGGCCGCGGCACCGAACGCAACATGTCGCAAGCGGTGAACTGGTATGCCGCCGCCGCCACCCAGGACCATCTTGGCTCGATGTTCGCGCTTGGCATGATTTACCTGGATGGCACAAGCGGCACCAGGGACCCTGAACGTGCCCGCGAATGGACCGAACGCGCCGCCAATGCCGGACATGTTCCGGCCCAGCACAATCTGGCGTTGATCTTTGCCGGTGCCGGTGGCGCCGAGCCCGATTGGCAGCGCGCCGTCACCTGGTTTCGCAAGGCCGCCAGCAAGGGCTTTGCCGATTCCGAATACAATCTTGGTATCCTGTATCTGGAAGGCCGCGGTGTCGACAAGGACATCACACTGGCCGGCGAATGGTTCAAGAAAGCCGCCCTCAAAGGCCTGCCGGCCGCCGCCATGGACTACGGCGTTCTGGTGTTTCGCGGTGAAGGCGTCCGAAAGGACGAAAAAATCGGTGCACAATGGTTGCTGTATGCAGCCAACGCCGGTAATGCGATTGCTCAAAACCGTGTTGCCCGGCTTTATGCCAATGGCAGGGGCGTTGAAAAGAACGGTATCGAAGCGGTCAAATGGCACCTGATCGCCACTAAATCCGGACGCACCGATGCCTGGTTGGACAGTTTTGCAGAACGCCTCGGCGAAAGCCAACGCGAGGAGGCCGTGAAACGCGCCGAAAAATTCCGCCCTGCAGCCCCCAAGGTGGTCCTTCCAAAAACCAATTAGAGCGTTTCAGTTAATTTCAATCGGCACCGGCCCGCTCCCCCGCCCAACCACCCACAGGGTATCCTCGTATCGGGTGGCAAGGCCGGGGAGCGGGCCGGTGCCGATTGAACGCAACATGCTTCACAACGCTTTTTGCGCTGGCAATTTGTGCAAAGGTTGTTAGGTTCCGCGCCAATCAAAGCAATCCTAACTTGCTGCCCCCAGGGGACACCGAACCAGGGTGGCGGAAACTGCTGTATTAAAGGCATATCGATGAAGATAAATGGCAACGAAATCAAACCGGGAAACATCATCCTGCACAACGGAGAACTCTATGTCGCGGTCAAGACGGACCACGTAAAACCCGGCAAGGGCGGCGCTTTTGCCCAGGTCGAGCTGAAGTCGGTCGTCGGCAATACAAAGCTCAACGAGCGCTTCCGGGCATCGGAAACCGTCGAAAAGGTTCGCCTTGAGCAAAAAGACTACCAGTACCTGTATAATCAGGACGATATGCTGGTCTTCATGGACACCGAAAGTTACGAGCAGATCGAACTGCAGCGCGACTTTGTCGGCGACCGTGCCGCATTCCTGCAGGATGGCATGATGGTGACCGTGGAAAGCTATGAGGATAAACCACTCGGCATTTCCCTGCCCGGCCAGGTAACGCTTGAGATCACCGAAGCGGACCCCGTCGTAAAGGGCCAGACCGCATCGTCCTCCTACAAGCCCGCGGTGCTCGAAAACGGCATGCGGGTGATGGTGCCGCCGTTCATCACCGCCGGCGAAAAGGTCGTTGTGGATACCAACGAGGTTACCTACGTCCGGCGCGCCGAATAGCTCAGACACCATGGCTTACTCCCCCATACTCAACGTGATGGTTGGCGCTGCCCGCAAGGCATCGCGCCCGATCAGACGCGATTTCGGCGAGGTCGAAAACCTCCAGGTCTCGCTGAAAGGTCCGGCCAACTTCGTCACCAAGTCCGACAAGCGCACCGAGCAGATCCTGCATGACGAACTGGCGCGCGCACGCCCGACTTACAGTTTCTTGATGGAAGAAGGCGGCTCGGTTGAAGGTACCGATGGCCAGCACACCTGGATCATCGATCCGATCGACGGCACCACGAACTTCATCCACGGCATACCGCACTTCGCCATCTCCATCGGCCTGGAGCGCGCCGGCACCATTGTTGCCGGCGTCATCTACAATCCGATCACCGATGAGCTGTTCACGGCCGAGCGCGGCCAGGGTGCATTCTTGAACGACCGCCGGTTGCGGGTTGCTGCCAGGAGCCGCATCGAGGATGCCGTCGTGACCTGCGGCATTCCCCATCTTGGCCGCGGCGACCACGAGCTGTTCCAAACGGAAATCACCAAGGTACAGGCAAAGGCTGCCGGCATCCGCCGTTTCGGCGCCGCCTCGCTTGATCTCGCCTTTGTCGCTGCCGGGCGTTTCGATGCCTATTGGGAGCGCGGCCTGGAAGCCTGGGACGTAGCCGCCGGCATATTGCTGGTGCGCGAGGCAGGCGGCCGTGTCGAAGACGTTGATGGCGGCCCTGAAGCCCATGAGACCGGCAATATTTTGGCCGCAAATGACAGCTTATTTACACAGTTGCAGAAGGAACTGAAGCTGCCCAAGGGTTAGGGCCAGGACTCATTAATTTCAGGCAATTCTGCCATGCAGAATGGATGATATTAAGGGGTCCTGGCCCTAGGCCACCTGTAACGTGACATGATGATCCGAACCGGCTAGGGTCTGCGCAGCTTTTGTCGAGGGGACATCAGGGAGGCACACGCGATTATGGCGCTCGAGAGCGATAATGAAATACTGGACCGGCCGCAGGTCTACCTCCTGAGAATGATGGTTTTCACCATCCTCGTTGCCATCGTCGCGGCAGTGTTGTTTCCGCAAATCAAACTGGCCTTCATGGCCAACCCCGGTCTCAACGGGCTGATCGTCTTTGTCCTGTTGATGGGCATCATTTACGCCTTCCGCATGGTCTGGCGGCTGTTTCCCGAAGTCAACTGGGTCAACAGCTTCAGGATCGCCGACCCCAGCCTGGAGTTGCCCTATACGCCGCGCCTGCTGGCCCCCATGGCGACATTGCTGCGCGACCGCCACGGCAGCACAATGTTGTCCCCCCTGACGATGCGTTCTTTATTGGATTCACTTGCCTCAAGGCTCGATGAATCGCGAGATATTTCACGCTACCTGATTGGACTTTTGATCTTTCTAGGCCTGCTCGGCACCTTCTGGGGCCTGCTAGACACGGTCAACTCGGTCGGCCAGGTAATCCGTCAGCTTGATGTTGCCACAGCTGAATCGAACACCATTTTCGAAGAGCTCAAGTCCGGTCTGGAAGCCCCGCTTTCAGGCATGGGCACGTCGTTCTCATCCTCGCTGTTCGGCCTTGCCGGATCGCTGGTTCTGGGGTTTCTCGACCTGCAGGCCAGCCAGTCGCAGAACCGTTTTTACAACGATCTTGAAGACTGGCTGTCGACGATCACCGATATCGCAGCCGGCGGCGCCGGCGCCAGCCAGCTTGGTGTACCGCAGTATCTGCGCATGGACATGAGCGAGATTCAGGAAGGCATCGACAAGGTCAATGCGACCCTTGAGGATGCCCTGTCCGATGCCGGCCCGTCCGGCACCGGCGAGGAAGGCGAAGCTGAGAACATGGGCAAGCTCGCCGAGGCCGTCGGCGGCCTGGTCCACCAGATGCGAGAAGAACAAAAGATCATGCGCCAGTGGGCGCAGGAACAATCTGACCAGACTGCCGACATCAGCAAGACGCTGGGCGAGTTGTCCGGCAAGCCAGGCACCAGCAAGTCGCGCAGCACCTCAAAATCAGAGAAAGAAAAGAGCTAGCGCATGACCCGCTTGGCAAGGCGCAGAAACGAAACAGGCGGGGGCGCTTATTACTGGCCCGGCTTCGTCGATGCCATGGCGCAGCTGCTGTTGGTTATCACCTTCCTGTTGTCGGTGTTCATGATCGCCCAGTTCATGCTCGCCCGCGAGATCACCGGCCAGGATACCGTCTTGTCGCAGCTGCGTTCCCAGATTGCCGAGCTGAGTGAACTGCTGGCCCTTGAAAAGTCGTCCAAGACCGAGCTGTCGACGACATTGGCCGCCCTCGCCGATGATCTGAAAAGCGCCCGTGACCAGACCAGCGAGCTGCAGGGCATCATCGATGTCTTGCGCCAGGAAGGCACCCAATCGGGCACCGCGCTGACGGCGTTGCAAAACAAGCTGACCGGTGAAAAGAAGATCTCCGCCGAAGCGCTCGCGCGCGTTGAATTGCTCAACCAGCAGATTGCCGCACTGCGCCGCCAGGTTGCCATTCTCAACCAGGCCCTTGAGGCATCGGAAACGCGCGACCAGGCCTCCAAGACACAGATTGCCGACCTTGGCCGCCGCCTCAACATTGCCCTTGCCCAGCGGGTCCAGGAACTGGCCCGGTTCCGGTCCGAGTTCTTCGGCAGACTGCGCCGCATCCTGTCGCAGCGGTCCGATATCCGCGTTGTCGGTGACCGCTTCGTCTTCCAGTCCGAAGTGCTGTTTGACAAAGGCGCTGCCGAAATCAATATCGCCGGCCTGGCCGAAATCGGCACGCTGGCCACCGCCATCCAGGAACTTGAGCTGCAGATACCGGCCGATATCGCCTGGGTCCTAAGGGTCGACGGTCACACCGACAGCGATCCGATCAATACGCCCCAGTTCGATTCCAACTGGGAGCTGTCCTCGGCCCGCGCCATCGCCGTGGTCAAGGCCCTCATCGCCCAGGGCATTCCGCCCAATCGGCTGGTCGCGGCAGGCTTTGGCGAGTTCCAGCCCATCGACCTGGCCGATACCGATCAGGCCAAAGCCAAGAACCGCCGCATCGAGCTCAAACTCACCGAACGGTAGAGGGATAGCGCCTTATTCGGCGTGCGCGCCAGTACGGAAGAACGTGTCGATACCCGGATCGGAAATCGCCTGTTCGAGGTAATCGAACCGCCCGGTGTTCGCC
>JABDJG010000427.1 GCA_013002595.1 Hyphomicrobiales bacterium
TGTGATCCCATGCAGATACGCGATGAACTACAGTCCCAGCTTCAATGCCAGGAAAGCATGTTCCGGGCCCAGCTGATGCGCGAAGACATCGCCCGGCTCGACAAACTGGTGACGCTGGCCGACGACAGCCAGGACCTGGCCGCCTTCAAGAAAGCCGGTACCTATATCGGCTGGACCCAGAACGACATGATGACCCACCTGCTGGCCAGCTCTCTAGATAGCCTTCTGGACGCCATTTATGCATGGCGAGCAGGCACCGGCGATGAAGCGGCCATAAACACGGCCTGGACGGACTTTTGCACCGAGCGAAACGAAAAGCTCATCAAGTGCCTGTAATGTCCCTTCCGTCATTCTGGCAATCACCAGAACCGTCGACCACTACCGACAGGCCGGACTAGCCCCGGGCTTTTTGCAGTAAAGGTCATAAAGCGTACCCATCACCGATGCGGCTTCGTCACTCGACAGCGAATAGAAAATAGACTGTGCGGCACGGCGCGTCTCGACCAGACGATGCCGGCGCAACACCGCCAGATGCTGTGACAGGGCCGACTGGTTCAAATCAACAAGCCGCTCCAGTTCTCCAACTGACTTTTCACCCTCTGCCAGATGGCACAGGATCAACAGGCGCCACTCGTTGGCCATCGTCTTGAGCAACGCGCTCGCCTTGGAAGCGTTTTCCTGCAGTTCAGAGACGTCCATCTTCGGCATTATGCGCTGCCCTGCCGGTTCATTCGCAACCTGCAAATCCATCGGCATCCATCTTGGCCTCATATTTTGCGGTCACGTCAGCGCCAGGCGTCAAACCCGGTTTGATTGCATCCCAGTCGTCTGGCTTGATGATGACCATCCAGCCGGCGCCATAAGGATCTTCATTGGCAACCGACGGGTTATCGACCAGCGCATCGTTCACCTCAATAACCTCGCCACCCGCTGCCGATTTGGCCGGTCCAACCCACTTGCCCGATTCAACCGTTGCACAGGACCTGCCCTCGCGCACCGATCGGCCGACCTTCTTGGGTGTAAACGCAACCAGCTGCCCCGCCATGGCGGTGGCTACAGTCGTCATGCCGAGGCGGACATTGCCATCGCCAACTTCCTGGAACCAGATGTGATTCTCGACATCATAGAGCAATTCATCTGGCATATGACATCCACGGACACTGGGCATCTTTGTAATTCCTCTTTAGTTCAAGTCTGGGCGGCGAGCCGCAACGGTTTTGACGCACAACAGAATTCGCCAAGTTGATCAACCTGCATCTTACCACTGACGAACAGATAAAGATGCATCGCAACAAGCCGCATCATCTCAAGGCGCTTGGCCACCTCGGGGTGTGCGGCATCGCTGCAAACCAGATTGTAATGATAGGCCAGTTCACGGCAAGTCTCACGGCAGGCATTGAAGCTGGGTTCTCCCTTGGCGCCCTGCCGATGCAGGGCCAGCAGCCGAAAACCTTCACGTTCCTCATCAGTCGGCTCAAGTTCGCGCGCCCGCGCCCAGTGTTCGAGCACCCCTTCGCCCAGCTCGAGCAGGCGGGCCGCCTGTTCACCGGCCGGCAAGTCTGCCCGCGGCGTATCCAGTTCAGCGCCAATATCGGCAATGCTGGTCATGCGATGCCTTTTTCCTTCAACAGCGACATGGAATCGGAAACGTTCTCATGCACCCCGACCTGCTTCGGCTTGACGCCAAGCGCCATGCCCAGCAACTGGGTGAAATAGAGGATCTTCACGTTGCTTTCATAGCCGTATTTCTTTTCCGCCCGCACCTGGTGCATCTCCAGCCCGGAATGGCAGGTCGGGCATTCGGTGGCGATCACTTCAGCCCCCGAGGCCTCAGCCGCCCGCAGGATATTCAGCACCAGCAAGGTCGAGGTATCGGAGTCCGACAACGTATGCGCTCCGCCACAACATGCTGTTTTCAAGGGAAAATCCACGTTTTCCGCACCGGCAGCCTCGAGCAGGTCATCCATGAAATGCGGTTGCGAAGTCGACTCGCTGCCAGGCCCCTGATCCTTTTCAGGGAAGATGTGCCGAGGCCGGGTGTACATGCAGCCGTAGTAGTTGGCGATCTTCAGACCATTCAGCGAGTTCTTGACCCGCTCACGCAAGCCATCTTCGCCGATGGCCCCCTTGATCCAGTCAAGCGCATGAATGGTTTCAACCTGCCCGGCCTCGTAGGTCTTGTGGCCGGCCTTCTTTGAAATCCGGTCAACGACCTGTTTAGACTCTTCGTCCTTTTCCAGATCGTACTCGGCCTTCTTCAAGTTGTGATAGCAGCCGTTACACGGCGCCATGACCACATCATGGCCCATCTCGTTGGCGGCAATCGACATGACCCGCGATGACAGATAGGTCTGGATCTTGGGATCAATGTTTTTAACTTCCATTGCACCGCAGCAGTTCCAGTTCTTGACCTCATCCAGCTCCAGCCCGAGCGCCTTGCCGACCTCTTTCGTCGATCTGTTGTAGGCATGCCCGGTGCCTTCCAGCGCACAGCCGGGATAATAGGCGACCTTTTGATAGACCGTAGTCTTTGCCATTGTTGTGCTCCTATTCCGCTGCTTCCGGCAAGCGCGGTTTGACTTCCTGCTTGGCCATTTCCACCAGTTCATCGAGCCCCAGGGCCTGACGTTGCTCTGCGTGCTTTTCAGCCGCATATTCCTTGATCGCATCTCGTGCCCCGCCCCAGTTCGATGTGCGTGGGCGCACGAAATTAGCCAATCCCAGCGTGAACAGCATCTTGACCGGCAGCTTGAGGACCATGCGCTTGACCATCTCAACCAGCCAGTCCTGCATAAGCGGCTGGCCGGTGCGCTTGAAGAACGAACGTATGATCCGGCCTTCCTCGATCTTGCCGGTCTCGATGACCTGTTCGGAAAACACTTCATCGAACACCATCGAGGGTGATTTCGGCGTGTGGCCCTTGAGCTCCAGCCAATGCGAGGTTGCCTTCATCACCCCTTCGGGAAATACATCGCGCGGGCATGCATAGGTGCACTTGTTGCAGGACACACACTGCCAGATAATGTCCTTGTCACGCAGCAGTTCTGATTCCATGCCCATGCGGATGAGGTAGATCCAGTAACGCGGATTGAAGTCGGCATTCACTGCATTGACCGTGCATGAGTTGGTGCACGACCCGCACTGCCAACACCGGTGGATGTGCTCACCGCCCGGCAGTGCCGCTATCTCGTCTTCGATCGCCTCGTTGTAGTCAGTCACAACCCGCGATTCGATGAACGTGCTCCAGTGACCGGACACATCAATGCCGTCAATGACGAGGTTTTCCTTCGTCTTAATGTTCTCCGGCCGGATCAGGTGTTCTTCATGAATGGGCATTTGAGGGTTTTCCGTTCAATCGAGCAATTTGACATCGTCAAGGACAAAGGCCTCGCCGTCGATGGATTTGAGCCTCGTGCGCGTCGAGCCCGGCTTGACCCCGTCAAGGCCGAGGATGCGCCTTGTGTGCTCCATCGGATCCTGTTCCGAGGTGAAATCAGCTTTGAGATAACTGCCGCCCTGGGCGCTGATGTATTCTGCATAGATCTGGCCGCACAACAGATCGCAATATTCCAGCACACCCTGGAAGACACCGTTGTTGGTCAAGAACTGTGTCAGCTCTTCGCGCAACACGACGTAGGTTTCATATCCATCAGGCACCGGAATCGTCATGTGATCGACGCTCTCGCCATACCAGATTTCCCGCACGACGCCGGTATTGGCCTTGGCGTCCCAAATCCAGCGACCCATCAGCGGATAGCGCTCAGGGTCGGTATTGTGCAGCACCTCTGCCGCCATATCGCGCACCCAACGGTGCCTCTTGTCCTGCGGGAATTTCTCGCAAAAGGCCGTCCAGCGCGCATCCGTCGTCGTTGTGTCTCGCGCTCCATCGAGCAACTCGGTCAGGGCCTGTTTGATCAGCGCGAACCCGGTTGGATCAAGATAGGCTGCAATGCGCCGCCGCACCGTTGCCATGAACGTGCACAACCCCATCAAGGCATCCAGATCGAGATCTTTGACCTTCCCGTCTGCGAGTGCATCCTTGAACATCTGGCTCTTCAGCTGCAAAACGGCGGCGTATCTTTCAACACCGCCCAGCGCCTCACTGCCGGCCACCAGTTTCTGCAAGGCCTGCGTGAGCACCGGGCCAGACAGATCCAACCGCACCCGTTCAGGCACGTCTTTGTCTCCGGACAATCTTTGCAGCAAGCTGGCCAAGGTTTGCCTTCCTATTCGGCAGCGATCTTGCCGGCGCCCTGCGCCAGGGCATAGGCAGACATGGCTGCCGCGTGCCCCTGCGCAATCGAGTCATCGATCGTCTCAGGCCCCGTAGCCGAGCCGGCAACAAATACACCCGGCCGCGAGGTCGCCCCGAGATCGCCGTAACTGCTCTTCTTGCCGATGAAGCCATGCGGCTCCAGTTCGACATCGAAAATCGTCGACAGCAGCATGTTGTCGACATTGGGATCCATGCCGATGGCATGCACCACCATGTCGAACGGAATGGTAATCGGCCGCTTGACCAGCGTGTCCTCGCCTTTGACGATGAGTTTCTCTCCGTCCGAAGTCACCTCGGCGATACGCGCCTTGATGTACTTGACCTTGAACTCCTCCTGGCTGCGCCAGTAGTAGCTGGTCTCGTAAAGACCGAAGGTGCGGATATCCATGTAGTAGATGTAGACATGGCAATCGGGAAGCTCCTCGCGGATCTCCATTGCCATGTTGGCCGACACCGTGCAGCAGATCTTCGAGCACCATTCACGCCCGATTTGCCGGTCGCGCGAGCCGACACACAGCAGAATGGCGACACGCTTTGGCTTGCGGCCGTCCGACGGGCAGCGCACGCCCTGGCCCGATGAGATCATCTGCTCGACTTGCGTCGTTGTTACGACATCTTCAAAGGTGCCAAAGCCCCATTCCGGCTTGTTGACCGAGTCAAAATGGGTAAAGCCCGAACACAGCACCGCCGAGGCTGCCTTGACGGTCTTGCCATCGGACAGTTTGGCCGAGAAATTGCCCGCCTGACCGCCAAACTCAGAGACCGTGGTACCGGTCCTGACCGTCACCAGTTTGCTCTTTTCAACGCGCTCGACCATACCGCCAATGGCATCCTTGGCCCACTCGCCAGACGGCACAAGCTTGGCATAGCCCGACAGGATCGGTGCACCGCCCAGGCGGTCCTCCTTTTCAACGAGAATGCTCTTTTGTCCGACCGTTGCAAGCGAGTGCGCCGCAGCAAGACCGGCGGGACCACCGCCGACAATCAAAACAGGTTGCGACATATGACTAGCCTTCAATCCTCTTGAAACCGGGACCCGACGTGATCATGCGGCGTGGGTCATAGAGATTTTCCTGTTGGCCGGCCTCGACAACCTTCAGATAGTCCTCGAACTCGGCCTTGGCCGCCTTCCAGTCGATGCCCATCTTTTCCATCAACGTTTCCGTCGATGATGCATGCCAGTGTGACTGGACGATCTTGTAGGGATGCGCGCCGCAGGCCAGCGCTGCAAACTGGCAGTCTGCCAGCACCGGCAGGTCAACGTCCTTGCCGTCGGCCTTGCCGATCCATTGGTTCTTGTCGAGTGTTGTAATGCAGCCGGTATCATGACCGATCATCACATCGGACTGCGCCTCATCGATCGCCACACGGATCTTGCGGTCAATCGCAAACGACCGGGTAAACTCGCGCTCGGAGATAATGTGCCGGAAACCGAATCCGCAGCAATCGTACCAGGTCGAATAGTCGATCACCTGGGTGCCGAGCGCCTCCATGATGCCGGTTGAAACCGCCACCCGGTTACCATCAAGGATGTCATCATCATAGATCGCATCCTGCGGCACCATCTTGTAGACATGACAGGCCGGATGAATGGTCGAGCGGATATGCGAGCAATCGATTGTCTGCCGGTTGGCAATTTCATTGCGCATCACGTGCACCCATTCAGAATAGTGCACGACTTCTTCCGGGATCAGCAGCTTGCCGTCGACCAGCCGGTCGAGCTTGCCGAGGATTTTCTTGACCCGCTCACGCAATTCGGCCGAGTGGAGCAGATATCCGCGTACCTCCTTGTAGTTGCCAAACGAGGTGCCGCAATGAACCAGCGGATAGTAATATCCTTCCGGCAGGCCTTCGGCCTTGGCCGACACGTAGGCCTGATGAAAATTACGCAGGAAGACGGCGGCAAGACTCTCCAGATTGCCGATGCCCGAACCATGATAGTTCCACGCCGTGCACGAGGTCTGGTCGGTTTCATCAAGATACTTGATGTCCATCTCGTTCATCAGCACAGGAGTGATGCCGGATAGCCGGGAATGTTGCCGCACTGGCCGCAGGATTTGTGATGCCACAACTGCGTCGTCGGAATGCGCTTGGTCCAGCCGTACAGCGTCTTCACATCGACCGGTTTGTGCTCATCGGCAATCCGGTGAACGACGATCTCGCCGTCCTTTTCCAACTGCCACATGACATCGCGGACGTCCTCGACCCGGTCCTTGTTGGTCAGCATCGAGCGCTTGTCGATTTTCTGCTCAACCCAGGAGGTCGCCACCATCGCTTCTTCGCGCGACAGATTTGCATCACGCCATTCCGATCCGTGTCCGGTGAACCGCTCACCGTTGCCGCTATCTTTGCTCGAGGCCACTGTTCAAGTCTCCTTCTTCAATTTTCCCGTGATCGGACAATGGGATCAGTCGTCGTCCTCATCATCGTGCTCATCAAGAAAGTCTTCCCAGTCTTCACGTTTTTCGTCCATGATGTCGGTGATGACATCGAACAGGTTCTCGTCGATCGTTTCCAGCTGATCGAGGACACCTGTCATTTCCCAGATTGTGTAAAGCTCCACCGAGGTCTTCAGATTGACCTCCCAGGCGGTCGCCGTGGTGTTCAGTGTGGGCATCGGAATGGCCTTGCGCAATACTTTCAAGGGCGCATCGACCTTGCAGATGTTCGGCCCCCAGTCGGCGAAATGGTCCGGGTTGATCATGTCCGGCGCCAGTTGGTTGCCGGTCGAAATCAGCTTGAGCATTACCCGGCTGAACGGTCTGAGCACGTTCTTGGCCGATTCCATGCCATGCTTGATCGCCGTCTCGCGCATCAGCATGATCAGGCCGCCGGGCGAGTTGCCGAAAGGACACCGCGCCGCACAGGTATAACACTGTGCACAGGCCCAGATCTTTTCCTGCATGGCATCATAGACGCCTTCAAGATTTTCGGTCCACAGCAGCTGGACAATCTCTCGCGGCGAGAAATCATAGTAGTGGGCAGCCGGACATGTCGCGGTACAGATGCCGCAGTTAAGGCATCCGTTCAGCTCATGGTCGTAGCGCATGTCGGCCTGGATATCCTGGAAGATTTCTTCCAGCTTTTCGCGTTCAACCGGCGCCTCACCGGTGAACGGGTCACCGATGTGTTCCTGAATACGGGTGGTTGCCGAATGCGACATCAATCAACCTCTCAGTAGGTGAGGACCTTGCAGTCCCCTTCCATGATCTCTTCGATCAGATGCGCCCCACCGACGATGCCCTCGCATTCCGGAATCAAATCGTCCTTGGTCATGTCAAACAGATCGAGATTGGGTGAGCAGCAATAAAATTTGACGCCGGCATCATGGGCATCCTTGATGAAGTCGAGAACCGACTTAGGCGAGCCTTCTTTCACAACGAGGTTTTCGGCAACACCCTTCTTCATTAATCTGCCCGAGGTTGCGGTGCAAATCACATCGACTTCATACTCCATGGCCGCAGCCACGGTCGCCTGGAAGATCGGGGCGCCCAGCTCTTCCCCGTTGCGGGGATCCGTGTTGGCCATGACAATCACGAGTTTATCGGACATCTTTCATTTCCCTCCATCGCGGCTGCAATCAGCGTGCAGGCCATACCGAGCCGATTGTTATGTTTATTAGAATATTCTAAACTATCTATCTATCGATGGAAAGAGGGAAGTTGCCGCAACCATACCAAATTCCCCAAAAACCCTCAATTCAGTCCGGTTGTTCCGCCTGCATGAGCCCCGTTAGCTGCACAAGACCGGTCATAATCGGCACCAGTGCATCCTCGATTTCGCACTTCATGCTGCGCAGTTGCTGAAGGGTCGGGCCGGTATCCGCCGGCGTTTCTTCAAATTCCATGATCAGATCTTCAGCCATCGCAAGCTTGAATCCGGGATGGCCGCTAAACCCGAAAGCATTGTCACCGATCTGGAACAATGCCGGGCGGCCCGCACCGTCCTTAGCCAGTATCCGTGCATAAGCCGGCGGGACCGGCGTATCGCGCATATAGACGATATTCGGGTAGCGCTCCGGCAGATAGCCGTTGAGCGCATCTGGCGATGTCCGGGTCGCATGGCCCAATTCGAAAGTCAGCTCGCGCGCTTCGGATTTTCCATCCGCGGCAATCGCCAGGATCTGCGCACCAAGTCCGATCCCAATGACCGGTTTGCCGATCATCAACGCCATCCGGGCAAGGCTTATCTCGGCCTCGAGTGTTGGCACATCCCGGCCTCCCGCGCTGCCCCACGGCCCGCCACCAAGCAGGATCAAAC
>JABDJG010000455.1 GCA_013002595.1 Hyphomicrobiales bacterium
AAGCTGATCATCACGGCCGCGATGCCCAACCCGAAGCCGCTGATGTCACTGAACCAGCCGCGAAAGTTGTATTTGCCGAGAAGAAAAAAACCGCCGCCGATGAGGGGTGGCAGCAGATACCAGACAGGCAAGGGCAGCTTGCCGAGCCTTATGCCCTGGAAGACCGCGGCCGCTATTGCGACGGCGGCCACAAAACATCCAACGCCGATCGTCAGTTCGAACTTCAGGCCTTTCTCGGACATAATGTCGATTGCCAGCCACAGTCCCAGCACGATTAGGACCGCGAGCGAGACTTTGCGAAGATGTTGCATTGAGTGTTCTCTGTTAATCGCCGCCTGCGTAAGCCGGAGTGGATACAGTAATGCCGGCCACCGTGGTGCCGATATATCCAAGACACCCAAAGGAGTCCAGCCAAGGGCGCTGGCGCCATTGACAAGTTTGTGGCAATGGTCGGCTTGCTGACGAGAACAATCACGCGAGGGCTCGTTCATGAGCGCTGACGAGGCGGCCGTTAAGGAATTCGTCGAGACGTACACAGATGACGCATCGGCGATCATCTTTGACTGGAACGGCAAGCATGCCGATGAGTTCGAGGACGCCAATGAGGATTTTCGGAGCGCCGTCATAGACTGTGTCGTCGCGGACCCTGACCGTGTGCCTTTAGCGCTGCTCGTTGAGCTTTATCGCGCGTTGACGGTTCGTTCGGCTGAAGCCTGGAGCATCGATCAACGGGTTGAGACCATCGCCAGGCTGATGCTGGTGAAAGGGCGCAGCGCGGTTGCCTATGATTACATAGAGGGCGCGCGACAGAGCTTCGATGCGATGTGTGCAACCGGTTTTGCCGGGTGTCCGAGGGACATCGCCGAGGAATGCCTGGAACATGCCCGCACAAGCCTGCGGTCCGCGTCAAAAGATGATGGTCGCGATGTCTGGGAAACGGCGGTCGAGCGCTTTGAACTCTTGTTGAAACACGCCGGGTGAAGTCCGGTGTCATTGTGCAGTGACGGTTCTGACGACATCGTACAGATCGCCCAGCAGACTGCCGAGCACGCCGCGGCCGTTGGTGTATTCACCGTCCGGATCGTTGTAGGTTTGATGCAATGAGGCGACCGCCGCATAAACGGTTCGGCCGTAGTCTCCGGCCGATCCTTCGACCGCTGCGCCCGTGATGACCGCGCGCGCTGCCGCGATGGCCGTTACGGCCACGCTTCGGTCATATTCGCTGGCCTGGGCAGCAAGGGCATGCCGCGTCAGCACCGCGTCGAACGCGGTGCGCATATCGCCTGAGGTTTTTGGTATCTGTGTCAGTGCCGGTTCTCTTGGTTCAACGTGCTGGGCGGATGACAATACCGTCCAATCGGCTTTCGCACAGCTCAAATTCGCATAAGGGTGATGGTATTCAGATCACCGGTTGGGCCAGTTCCAGGCAGGCTGCTCAATGGGATCGATGACGGTCTCGCCCAACTCCTTGTGGAGCTCATAGCTCGCAATCCCGGCTTGCTGGTTGAGCGCGTCGACCAATCTTCCAGCATGCGATACCACGATCACCTGCGATCTCTCTGCAGCCTTCGCAATCAGCCGTGAAAGCGGTTCGAGCAGGCTGGGATGAAGGCTGGTTTCCGGCTCGTTCAGCACCACAAGCGGCGCCGGGCGCGGAGTCAGCAGAGCAACGGTCAACAGCAGATAACGCAGCGTGCCGTCGGACAGTTCGGCAGTTCGCAGTGGCCTCAGCAACCCCTTTTGATGCATCGCCAGTTCAAACAGTCCATTGTTCACCGACACGTCCACCGAACTACCGGGGAAAGCATCCTCGATCGCCTCATTCAAAGCGTCCGGATTTCCGATCTCGCGAATGGTCTGAAAGGCGGCGGCAATATCTGCCCCGTTTGATGCAAGCGTCGGCGTGCGTGTGCCGATTTGCGGCATACGCGAAGCAGCATCCTGATCTGTTCTGAGATGATCATAAAAGCGCCAACTGCGCATTCTTTCCCTGAGCACCAGAAGTTCCGGAGCGCTCTTTGGATCAGCCGCGTGGGTCATCATGCTGTCGAAGTTGGCCAGATTTCTGATAACCGAATTGCGCGCGCCTTGTTCAGACAGCACCTGAACATTGGCACCGGAGCGGCTTGCGATTTCGTTGGATCGCCGGAGGCTCTCGCCAATCCAGAACGCTTCAGCCTTAATTTCCGGGTCCGCATTGAACATCGACATTTTATCTCTTTGGGGCAGACCCAGATCGATAGCGTAACCAAAGTCTTCATCGGCAAATCCCAGTTTCAGGCTCACACGCTTTCGTCTTACGGTACCCTGAACCGGAACGTCGCCGCTCTTCATTTCCCGCGAAAAGGCTTCCGGCCCGGCCCACAGGGTAGACTCCAACCCGCCCTCGCGCGCCAGCGCACTGATCACCCTACCTTGCGCGACATCTGCCAGAAGCCGGATAGCACGGTACAAACTTGATTTGCCGCTGCCGTTCGCCCCGGTGACGACGGTCAGTTTCTCCAAAGGCAGGATCAGTTCCCGAATTGAGCGGTAGCCGGATATTGCCAGTGTCAGGATCATGAGTGCTCGGATTGATTGTTCTGCAACGCAGTCTGTATGACACGCCCGTTAAGGCTGCAACAGGCCTCGCTGCTTCAGCACTCCTTCGATGAATTCCTTCGCAGCGCCGTATTTGGCATAGCAGTTGTCGATATTGCTGATCCGGCTTGAGATGCTGATTTCGGGAAAGCCGATCTTTGCCATCTCGCGCCGCATGGCAGCCGTCACCTTGCCAACTGCTGCTTCGTCATAGCCCTCTTCGTCGCGCAGGCGCAGGATGGCGATGCAATCGCTGATCGCCTCGTTCATCAAGTGCTCCGGGCTGTTGCGTGGCGGGTGCGGGCGGTCGACGTCACCGCTTTGATGGTGGGCGCATTCATGCCGGTCGATGAAGCTCTGGTAGGCCGGCGTTGTCGCGGCAAAGTTCGACCTCACGACAATTGGCGTGCCGCTGCTGTCGCGGTTCGCCATGCCGGCTGCGGTGCCCGCATTCGCGGTGCTGCGGTCAATGAACTGCACCGTTTCGCCCTTGTAATTGGTGCACGCCGGCGGGCTGACCACGTCATAGGTCTTGGCCGTCCCGGTCTCCTGCGATAATGCGCCCGCGCAAAACGCCAGCCCGCTGGCAGCGATCACAAATCCGAGATGGCAGATACGCCGCATCATCATGAAACGGCCCCAAGGTTGTTGGCGTTCAATACTCTGCATAGCATTGTTTCTGACACAATGTTGTGGGCCCGGCGCCTTGATCTGGCGGGCCGTCTACTTCAGCTCGACCTCGATAAACGCATACTCGCCGTCGGTCGCATTCACCACGTCATGTTCGACGCCTTCTGAGCGGAAATATGGCGCGCCCTTTTTCATGTCGGCGATGCTGTCACCGTCTGACGTCACCAGTTTGAGCTGCCCGTCCATCAGCGGCACGACGACATAGTCATGGCCGTGCCGGTGCCAGCCGGTGCTGTCGCCCTTGTCAAAGCGCCACTCGGTGACGATCACCTTGTCGTTCTCCAGATGTACGATCGATTTGGCGGTTCCGGTCATTGGGGCCTCCTGGTTGAAACAAAAACGGCCCGCCATTGAAAGGCGAGCCGTCCAGGTTAGTCAAGCGGGTCGGCTAGCGCTAAAGGACACTTTCGGCCGGAACGTACTCATAGCCCAGGTCGTC
>JABDJG010000472.1 GCA_013002595.1 Hyphomicrobiales bacterium
GTCCCTGTCGCCGTCAGAGTCGGCCAGGACGCCGTAGGCCGGGTGACCGCCGCCGACGCGGGTGGTCTTCATGCCGCGCGAGGCGGCAAGATCAGCCGGGCCCAGGCTCATGCCGTGCATGCGCGGGGAGGCAGCGGCAATCTCCTCGACATTCTTGACCCCCTCTGCTGTTTCCAGGATCGCATGGATCAAAATCGGATTGGTGACGCCATGGCGGGCTTCCAGCTGGGCCAGCAACTGGTCGAGATAGTGAATATCCCAGACCCCTTCGACCTTGGGCAGCATCATGACATCGAGCTTGTTGCCGATACTGGCAACGATCTCGGTAATGTCATCCAGCACCCACGGGCTGTTGAGGCAGTTGATCCGGGTCCACAGACCGGTTGCACCAAACTCGTTGTCGCTCGCCAGTTGAATGAAGCCTTCGCGGGCAGCTTTTTTGTCGTCCGCCGGTATGGCGTCCTCAAGATTGCCAAGCACGACATCGACGGTATTGATGAGATCAGGCACCTTGGCGCGCATTTTCTCGATCTGTGGTGGCACGAAGTGGATCATGCGTTCCAGCTTGACCGGCAAGTCACGGAACGGCTCAGGCGCGCCGATGGCGAGGGCTTTGTAGAATCTGCTGGGCAGTTTCATTGTAAGAACGTCTCCAAACGGTTGGGATCAGCTGGCATCGGACACGAAACCGAGCTGCTTGTTGACGGTGTTGATAAGCGGCTGGCCCTGCTGGTAGCGCGCCAAATTGCCGATGAACTGTTGGGCCATGTCGGCTTTGTGCTGTTTGTAGTCGCCGGAAATATGCGGTGACACGAAAATATTGGGCGCGGTCCACAAAGGGTTGTCGGACGGCAATGGTTCGGTATCGAATACATCAAGCATCGCGCCGGCAATGGTGCCGCCTGTTAGCGCCTCCAGGAGTGCATTTTCATCCAACGCGCAGCCACGGCCGACGTTGATGAAGCGGGCTGTCGGCTTCATTGCGGTGAAAATGCCGGCATCAAACATCCGCTCGGTTTTAGGCGTTGAGGGCATGACGCCGATCACCCAGTCCGGCTCGGCAACGATACTGGCAGCATCTGACGCCGCGTGGATGGTTTCAAAACACCCGTCTCCGGCCCGTGCGGTGCGTCCGACGCCTGAAACCTTCAGATCCATGGCCTTCAGCACCCGGGCGATTTCGCGGCCGATGCTGCCGACACCGAAAATCAGCGCACTTTGACCGGCCAGCTTGTCGGTCATGCGGTACTGCCAATGCTTTTGTGCTTGCGAGGACAGCACCTGCCGGAACAGTTTCGCCTCGCTCAGCATGTAGCCGAGTACATATTCAGCCATCGCCCGATCGAAGATGCCGCGGGCGTTGGTCAGCACCACATCGCTCGTGACCAGGTCCGGGAACAAGGCGGCATCGACACCTGCGCCAGCCCAGTGGATCCATTTGAGGTTGTCGGCGCAGTGCCAACAATCGGCCAGATCACGCCCGCGAAAATCCCAGCCCAACATGATATCGGCGCAGGGCAGTTGCTGTGCCAGCGCTGACACATCGGGGGCGCAGGCGACATCGATGCCAGCAGCAGCTTCCTGGAGGCCGGGAACATCCGAGATTTCTTTCGCACCTTGAACGACCAACTTCATGGCGGCTCTCCTCAACAACGACGATTCCGGCGCTATCCATCATATGAATGAATGGAAGATGCAAGGCTGATCTGTTGGCCGACCGCCCAAAACGAGCCCAGGCGGGCTCTTGATCCCTTGGGGCGTGCAGTGATGCAGGGTTATCAGTTTAAATTCAATGGCATGGCTCAATTAGCTGAGGCGGATATTGAGAAAACCTGCAGAAGTCGAATGTCGCAACGCAATTTGAACAAGTTTCTTTTGGTGAATTGGTACATTGTGATGTTATTCTGCCGCTGATGTGGGCTGAGTCTCGGGACGATCGCGCTGGATGCTCAAGGTATGCCTGCTGGAGTGAACAACATACGATTGAGCTTGCATGAGTGACACACGGCCGCCGCAGCCACTTGCCGGCATCAAGGTTTTGGATTTCACAACGCTTTTGCCTGGCCCCATGGCCGGGCTGATGCTGTCTGAAGCGGGCGCCAGTGTGTTGAAGGTCGAACGGCCGGGCAGCGGTGAGGAAATGCGCAGCTACCATCCCAAGTGGGGCCGCGAATCGATCGACTTTTCCCTGTTGAACGCCGGCAAGAAGAGCCTTGCAATCGATCTGAAGGACAAGCGGCAGCTGGAACTGCTGATCCCGCTGATCCGCGAAGCCGATATCCTGCTGGAACAATTCCGCCCGGGCGTCATGGACCGGCTTGGCCTGGGCTATGATGCGATCAGCGCAATCAACCCGGCGATTATTTACTGCTCGATCACCGGATATGGTCAATATGGCCCCAAGAACGATCTTGCCGGACACGATCTCAACTATATCGGCGATACCGGCCTGTTGGCCTTGAGCATGGGGGATCCGGCGCGCCCGACTGTGCCGCCGGTCCTGGCGGCCGACCTTGCCGGCGGTTCCTATCCGGCTGTCGTCAATGTGCTGCTGGCACTGATCAACCGGCAACAGACCGGGCAGGGCTGTTATCTCGACATTGCCATGACCGACAACCTGTTCATGCTGATGACGTGGGCCATAGGACGCGGTTTGTGCGAGGATGACTGGCCTGAGACCAGCAACGGCAAGCTGACCGGAGGGTCGCCGCGCTACCAAATCTACCTGACAGCCGATAAACGTCATGTTGCCGCGGCACCGCTTGAACAAAAGTTCTGGGACAATTTTTGTGACGTTACCGAGCTGCCGGATGGTTTTCGCGATGATGCAGAGGATCCACAGGCAACGATTGCCAAGGTGCGCGAGATAATTGCGGCCAAGACGGCAGCTGAATGGAGAACACTGTTTGCCGAACGCGATTGCTGCTGTTCGATTGTCCAGGACCTGGCCGAAGCGATGCGTGAGCCGCATTTCCATATTCGCGGTATTTTCGATCACACGATTGAGAATGAAGAGGGCGATATGCTACCGGCGGTCGCGGTCGCGATATCACCGCAATTCAGGGCACATTCAGATGTGGTCAAGTCAGCACCGCCGGTCGGGGCTCACAACGACTCGATCATCAAAAAACTGAAGTAGTACTACCCACGCATGATGCGCGGCAATCCGCGTTGCGGCGCCAGGCCTTCGCGCACAATTCTTTCGCGCATCGGGGCGATCTGGCTGATCGCGGTCAAGCCGATGGCC
>JABDJG010000483.1 GCA_013002595.1 Hyphomicrobiales bacterium
CTGCAACCAGACCGGCCAGATGCTGGCCGCGATGCTGGGCTGGGCCCAGGCGACCTTTGCGTCCAACATCGCCATCAATGGCGGTGAGGCTGAAGTCACCCGAGAGATCGACGGCGGCCTGCAGACCATCGGAGTGAAAATGCCGCTGATTGCGACGACCGACCTGCGTCTCAACGAGCCGCGATATGCCTCGTTGCCTAACATCATGAAGGCCAAGAAAAAGCCGCTAGACGAAAAGACTCCGGCTGATCTGGGCGTGGATGTTGCGCCGCGCCTGAGCGTCCTTTCGACCGTCGAGCCGCCCAAGCGTGAAGCCGGCAAGATCCTTGGATCTGTCGCAGAGCTGGTTGACAAACTGAAAAACGAAGCAGGGGTGATATAATCATGGCTGTATTGCTGATTGCCGAACACGACAATAACGAAATCAAGGACGCCACTCACAAGGCGATGACTGCTGCCGGTCAGTTGGGCGGCGATGTACATGTGCTGGTTGCCGGCAAGGGCGCCGATGCAGCGGCAGCTCATGCGGCAAAGCTGGATGGCGCCGCCAAGGTGCTGCATTGCGATGCGGATATGTTCGAGCGCCCTTTGGCCGAACCGATGGCCGATTTGGTGGTGTCGCTGATGGGCTCCTATGACGCCGTTGTTGCGCCCTCAACGACCAACGGCAAGAATTATTCGCCGCGCATTGCCGCGCTGCTCGATGTCATGCAGATCTCCGACATTACGGCGGTGAAGTCTGCTGACACGTTTGAGCGGCCGATCTATGCCGGCAACGCCATCCAGACGGTACAGTCCGGTGATGCCAAAAAGGTCATTACCGTGCGCACGGCCGGGTTTGACGGTGTGGGCGAGGGCGGTTCGGCATCGGTCGAGAAAGTCGATGCTCCAGCTGACCCGGGCCTGTCGTCGTACAAGAGCGAGAATCTGTCGAAGTCGGATCGGCCCGAGCTGACGTCGGCCGATATCATCGTGTCCGGCGGCCGCGGCATGCAGAATGGCGAAAACTTCGCCATGCTGGAAAAGATCGCCGACAAGTTGAACGCTGCTGTTGGTGCATCGCGCGCAGCGGTTGACGCCGGTTTCGTCCCGAACGATTATCAAGTCGGACAGACCGGCAAAGTCGTGGCGCCCGAGCTGTACATCGCCGTCGGTATTTCCGGCGCGATACAGCATCTGGCGGGCATGAAGGACTCCAAGGTCATCGTTGCGATCAACAAGGACGAAGAGGCGCCGATTTTCCAGGTTGCCGACTACGGCCTGGTTGCGGACCTGTTTCAGGCCATTCCCGAACTGGAAGCCGAGTTGGAGAAAGCCGGCCTGTAACAGTCGTTAGATCGGCCTGCCACTTCGTGGAAGACGATTTGTTGCAGGTGCGAAATAGACTTGTCCGGGGCCGCCAGCCGATATAGGCTCGCGGCCCCTGATTGTGTTTGGTAACGGGAACAAAATGACAATCCGAAAAATAGGTGTCATCGGCGCCGGTCAGATGGGCAACGGCATCGCCCATACGTGTGCCCTGGCCGGCTATGAGGTCGGCCTCAACGATATCTCCACGGAGCAGATCGAAGAAGGGCTGGCGACGATAAACGGCAATCTGGCACGGCAATGCAAGTCGGGCCGGATTACCGAAGAGCAGCGCAGTTCGGCTATCGATTTGATCAAGCCGATCGATTCATATGACAAATTCGGCGACTACGACCTGGTGATTGAAACGGCCGTCGAAGACGAGAGCGTTAAGCGCAAGATCTTTGCTGAACTGTGTCCGCATTTGCGCGATGACACGATTATCGGCTCTAATACTTCGTCTATTTCAATCACCCGGCTAGCAGCTTCGACGGACCGGCCGGAACATTTCATGGGCGTGCATTTCATGAATCCGGTGCCGGTCATGGAACTGGTGGAACTCATTCGCGGCATTGCGACTGATGATGGGACCTTCAACAAGGTCCGCGAATTCGTGAAGACCCTGGACAAGACAGTGGCCGTGGCTGAGGACTTTCCGGCCTTCATCGTCAACCGCATTCTGCTGCCGATGATCAATGAGGCGGTCTATACGCTTTACGAGGGCGTCGGTTCCGTCGAGGCGATCGATACGGCAATGCGGCTGGGCGCGCGCCACCCTATGGGTCCATTGGAGCTTGCCGATTTCATAGGTCTGGATACATGTCTGTCGGTTATGCAGGTGCTGTACGAGGGTTTGGCGGACACCAAATACCGGCCCTGCCCATTGCTGGTGAAATATGTCGAAGCGGGCTGGCTGGGCCGCAAAACCAACCGCGGATTCTATGATTACCGCGGCGAGACGCCGGTTCCAACGCGGTAGGACATTTTCACGCGAGATCTGTTCACGTTATGATGGATACATCAAAACGTCAGAAAACTGATCTTCGTCAATATGTTAGAGGGCGATTCACGTCTTTGATTGATACAATCAAAGACGATCGCGCTCTAGAGATTCGTGCCTTTGGTATTGGGAATCGTCGCGGGTTCATGTAACAACACTCAACGGCCCCGGCAGAAAGTGCCCCGGGGCCGTTTCGTTGTCTAAACAGGGATGGGTTAATGGCGAATGTCGTGGTTGTAGGCGCTCAGTGGGGCGATGAAGGCAAAGGCAAGATCGTCGACTGGCTGTCCGAGCGGGCCGATGTCGTGGTGCGCTTCCAGGGCGGCCACAATGCCGGCCACACGCTGGTTATCGATGGTGAGGTCTATAAGCTCTCCCTGCTGCCTTCAGGCATTGTCAGGCCCGGAAAACTGTCGGTGATCGGCAATGGCGTCGTGATCGATCCGTGGGCGCTGGCAGACGAGATCGAGAAGCTGGCAAAACAAGGCGTCGAGATCACCCGGGACAACCTCAGAATTGCAGAGAATGCGACGCTGATCCTGCCGCTGCATCGCGAGCTTGACGGCATCCGGGAGGCAGCAGCTGGAAAAGGCAAGATCGGCACAACCGGGCGCGGCATTGGTCCTGCCTATGAAGACAAGGTCGGGCGGCGGGCGATCCGGGTCTATGATCTGAAGAATCTCGATACGCTTGGCGGCAAGATTGAACGTATGCTGGCGCATCACAATGCGCTGCGCCGCGGTCTGGATGTTGAAAGTGTTTCTGCCGATGAAATGCATCGGCAGCTGGCATGCATTGGACCTAAGATCTTGCCCTACATGGATACCGTGTGGGACCTGCTCGATCAAAAACGGCGGGCCGGCAAACGAATTCTGTTCGAAGGTGCCCAGGGTGTCATGCTCGACATTGATCACGGCACGTACCCGTTCGTGACGTCGTCCAATACGGTTGCAGCCCAGGCTGCCAGTGGATCTGGTGTCGGGCCGAGCGCGCTCAACTATGTGCTCGGAATCGCCAAGGCGTATACGACCCGGGTAGGCGCGGGTCCGTTCCCAAGTGAATTGCATGATCAGACGGGTGAGCGGATCGGCGAGCGTGGTCATGAGTTCGGAACGGTGACGGGACGCAAGCGGCGCTGCGGCTGGTTCGATGCGGTGATGGTGCGCCAGGCGATCAAGACGGCCGGCATCAATGGTGTGGCGCTGACCAAGCTCGACGTGCTCGACGGTTTCGACGAGATCAAAGTCTGTGTCGGCTATGAACTGGATGGCGAACGGATTGACAAGCTGCCGGCCGGCCAGGTGGCGCAGGCCAGGGTTGTGCCGATCCTGGAAACCTTTGAAGGCTGGCAGGAGACGACTGCCGGTGCGCGATCGTGGAACGATCTTCCGGCACAGGCGGTCAAATACGTCCGCCATGTTGAAGAGCTGATCGAGTGTCCGGTCGATCTGCTCTCGACGTCCCCGGAGCGCGAAGATACCATCTTGATGCGGGATCCGTTCGCAGACTGATACTGATCATGTCCGCGCGTCAGATCAAGAGTGGCCCGCTGCTTGGGTTTGTCGTCCTGACCGCACTGACACAGGTCGGCGGTCTGGTTTATCTGATCGCGCGCTGGATCAGCGTGGCTTTGTCGCGGCGGTTTGAGTTCAGCAGAGCGCGCAGGTGGCTCACAACGACGATTGGGTTTTGCACATTTTATGGGGCCGTTTCGGTTGTTGTATTGCCGCCGCTCGCAACCGCCCTTGGCCGCCCGCCGTTGCCATGCTCACAGGCTACCGGCCAGGGTGTCGTGCCCTTTACCCGCCTGGTATGCCTATTGAACCGGCACTATGCCGCGCCGCCGGTGCATCATCTGCTGGCTGCGCTGGCCAAACATATGGATGAGACGCATCCCGGTACGGTTGTTGCTTATCTGGATGCCAGTTTCGCCCTGATTGACGGGTTTCCCCTGCCGCCGCACCTGTCACATGACGATGGGCTGAAGATCGATCTTGCTTTCTATTATGTCGATGAACAGGGGCACTACCAGCCCGCCACAGGACGGTCACCGCTAGGGTATTGGGCTTTTGAACAACCGCGGGCACAGGACCCCAGGCCGTGTGCCAACCGTAACGATTTGGCGACCCTGCGATGGGATATGGCATTCTTTGGGCCGCTCCTCAAACCAATGCGCTTGGATGAGCTGCGCACTGGTGAAATGTTGCGATGGCTAGCGGCAAATGCGGCTAAACTGTCGATAGACAAGATGCTGCTGGAGCCGCATCTCAAGGCCCGGTTTGGTCTCAAGGAGCCGGTTATCCGGTTTCAGGGGTGCCGGCCGGCGCGGCACGACGATCACCTGCACATTGCGGTAAACCCTACTAGAGCACGATGAGATCATATTGAACCATTCTATGGTCCAAATCGGTTCACTCGGCTAGTAAAAAAACGCGAGGCGATGTGGTGCATCGGGTAAGTTTCTTTACGACGTCCGATGGGCCGATTTAAAACCTTGAGCAAAACGGATACTCTAGCCTGCAATAGTAAGCCTGGCCGGCGTCTGTTCATGCGGCAACTCTGTTGCCGCGTCAGCCTTGGTGATGCGGAAGTTGTTGATCAAAGTGGCTGCTACTTCGGTGTCGGGTTGCGGATGGCCAAGATAAAAACCCTGGCCGACGTGGCAGCCCAGTTCGGTCAGATAGACCAGATGTTCTTCTGTCTCGATGCCTTCTGCAGTGATCGGCATGTTCATGGTGCGGGCAAGGTCAACGATGGTCTTCAGAATACGTTTGGCCTGTTCGCTTTCGTCCATGCCGACAACAAATGAACGGTCGATTTTGATCCGGTCGAACGGGAAGCGCCACAGATAGTTCAGGCTGGAGTATCCAGTGCCAAAATCATCCAGAGCGATCTTGATACCCATAGCCTGGATTTCTTCAAGCTGTTGGCGAATGGATTCGTTGTTGTCCAGGATCAAACCTTCGGTGATCTCCAGCTCGAGGCGTTCGGGGGCCAGGCCACTCAGTTCAATGGCCTGTTTCACATCACTGATCAAGTTGCCTGAATCGAACTGGAGTGGCGACAGGTTGACGGCGATGCTAACCGAGGTGGGCCAGTTGTTGGCAGTCCGGCAAGCCTCAAACAGAACCCAGGCACCGATCTCACCGATCTTGTGCATTGATTCAGCTGCCGGGATGAATTGATCTGGTGGGATCATGCCACCGCTGCCGTCGGGCATTCTGATTAGGGCCTCAAAACCTTTGAGCTGCCGAGATTCCAGATCATATAGAGGTTGATAGAAGAGTTGGAAAAGCTGGCCCTCACAGGCGTTGATGATCATGTTCTCAAGTTCATGCTTGCGGGCGAACTTTGATGCAGCGTCTGGGTCAAAGAACATCAGCTGATTGCCACCGTGTTCCTTGGCAATAAATTGTGCGATGTCTGCGCGCTTGACCATCGTGGCGGCATCTGTGCCGTCGTCGGGTGCCAGAGAAACACCAATACTTGCCTTTGGCTGTATGTGCTTGCCCCTGCACATAAAGGGTTCGGCCAGGGTTTGGATGATCTCATCACCAATATCCGAAGCGGCAGTTGCGGATGCCAAATTCGGAAATGTCATGCCAAATGTGGCGCCGCTGATCCGGGCCGCATAGCCTTTCTTTTTTGCAGCGTTCATCAAGCGCTTTGCAGCCTCGAACAGGATCGTGTCAGCGCCATCATGCCCCAAAAGTTCGTTGAGCTCCCGGAACCGGTCGATCTTCACCACCATAACCGCCGTCTTGCGGGATTTTGTGTCCGTGCGTGCCAGGGCATCATCAAGTTCCTGCATGAATGCGGTACGGCTTGGCAATCCCGTCAGCTCGTCGATGCGGTTTACCTGCTCGCGATGGGCGTTGGCGGCACGCTTGACGAGCAGAAACATAAACCAGCACGCGAGCAGAACCAGATTAATCAGCACAAGGATGTCCCAGCCGCCCGCAAACGCAGCTTCCAGGAACACGGAATTCAGCCTGCTCTGATCAACAACAACGTGCAATGCCCCTATTGCCATGCCGCTCTGCAAGATAGGCTTGATTGCTGCATTGACGACTGATTTGTTCTGATTGGCGACCTTAACACCAATCATCCGCTGCACCAGTTGCGCGCTGAGCTTGCGCCGGGCTTCCTCAAAACTGAAAGACGTTGGGTGTTTGTTGTCGGGCAATTGCGCATTGAAAGTATAGACCGGCCGGCCGACCGCATTCAGCACGGTAAATTGCTTGATATGGTTTATCTTGCTGGCCTCGCGGTATTTGGCGATGGTTGCAGCGTCAGGCTGGCCGGTTTTGATGAGAGTTTCCAGATCTGGCGTTACTTGCGTGAAATATGTGGTCCAGCTTTGTGCCGATTGATCAGCATGGGAACGCAGCACCCGACCGGCATTGTCCCGCAGAATATGAAGCATGGAAATAGTGAGCAGGCCTGCCATGCAAATGAACAAGGCTGCTGCCTGGAACTTTATCCGGCGATATGGATTGGCGTCGCTCACTCGGTCCCTACGCGTAGGTCTTATGGTGTCCGCAGGTATAAGGCCAGTTGAATGACAACATTTCCCTAATGTCAGTCAGGACTGCGCCTATGCGAATGACCTAAGGTAGTTCTTGGTTGATCAATCGTTTACGAAATGCTGGTGCTGGTTGCATGGTGCCTAATCGGGGCTTTGCCGGTCCCACCAAGTTTGCCATTTGTCAATGTTGTAGCCAAATTTTTGGCCAGTAACTGCGGTTAACACGCCAATTATGTCGCCTTGCAACCAGGGTGGATCTTGTTTCGATTTTAGCCGGTTAATCATTGTTGCGACGGTTTCGGTGTCGTTTTGGCGGTTGTGCGCGACTGTCATGAGCGCTGCGAGAAGCGGGTCAAAATATTTTTCAGAATGCCTGTTTGTGAGTTGCCATGGCCTTGCCAGCAATGTGGGCGGAACCCGGGCGCGCGAATTGGACCGCATTGCCCAAAGCAGGTTCCACTGTCCAATCCAGCGGGCCGGAACCATTGCCTCACCGCCGATGACAGCGACCTAGATGTCCGGCATCGCTGCATCAAGCTGACTGGCAAAGAACTCGGGCGGCGGTGACAATGCCGCGATGTTACGCACAATTTCGCGCAGCCCTTCACGGCCATGGTTGCGGAAATTGGCCGGTGCCCGCAGCGCATCGTTCAAACGGTCCGACTGTTGTTGCCAGTCGATTGCATCTGACGGTGGCAACCTGAACGGAGCCGGGATTTTGCGGCGATAGCCTTGCGAGGTTTCTTTCAGGGCAGTGCCCTTGATGCCCCAGACGACGGCGAGACCATCGGCGCCGGCGCCGGTTACGAGAATCTGTTGCGGCGCCACGACGAGTTCGTGCGGCGTGCCGCCTTCAAACGTTGCCTCGATCTGCCAACTATTGCCGTTCTTGCTTGAAGCGACATAACCGCCTTTTGATTGTGCAAAGAGCGCCCAGATCCGGTCTTTGTCGGCAAAAAGGTCAACCGGGTCGCCGTGCCCGTAGGTTGCACCGAGACGCTGAGACGTGCGGCGTCCGGACTTCCAACTGGACTTCCAGATGCTGGCCGTGCCGCGCCGGCCAACAATGCCGTACAAGTTAGCATTGAAAGACGTGAGGCTGTGGAAATGGGTCTGTGGCCATTGAGCGATCTCGGCGAGTTCATGTTCTGCGACCCGTACCAGGCGGGTGCCGGATGGGTCGCGTAACTTGAAGTAGAGGCGGCCGAGAACGATGGCCGGTGAGTTGAGCCTGGACACCCGTTTTGGCTCGGTCGGATGATCGTAAAACTCGCTCCAGGTGGCGCCGCCGTCATCTGATGCCTGCAGGCCGGCTTGCCAGGCAGAGGTTGCCGCGACCAGCGTTCCCCCCCAATTGACCAGATGGTGAACATGAAAGGTCTTTGCGGTCGGGATCTCCAGTTCGCCCCAGGTTTCGCCATCGGTTACCGAGACTGCACCATAACCCATGGAGAGCCGTGGATCTTCATGCGGCCAATAGAGCAAGCCCTGGAAGATGACGGGCGTTCCGGCACCTTGTGAAAACAGATGTCTTTCATACTGCAGGTTGCCTGATTTCGGCTCGAGGCTCCAGAGGTCTGCCGAATTGTGATTGCGGCCGTTTACCGACGCGGAGAACCACAGCCTGCCATTGTAGACAATCGGATTGGAGGCGACCGGCCATGGTCCGATTGTGGCGAGCACTTCGAGGCGCTTTTGGGCACTCGCCTCGGTTGATCCGAGCAGACACGCGACAACCATCAATACGACGGCGTGAACCATTCTTGCTCGCATGAGCTTTGCGGTGTTGGGCACGCGGCAATCTCCAAGGCGCAGACCATGCGCCATGACAAATGTGCCTGCAGCGAGATTTCAGATAAAGGGGTAAGTGATCAAAAACGCGTGCGGTCCACCGGAGATACCGGTAGACCGCCGCAACTACACAACTAACCAAAAACGCAAGTGGATCAGCCGGTCTGTGCCTCAAGGGCTGCTGCCGGGGTCAATGCCCGGGCCGCGGCGGCGGTGACGGCTTTCTGGACCTTTTCAAACGCCCGGACTTCGATCTGCCGGATGCGTTCGCGGCTGACGTCGAACTCCTGCGACAGGTCTTCCAGGGTCAGAGGGTCTTCCGACAGGCGACGAGCCCGGAAAATCCTTTGTTCGCGCTCGCTCAATGTGCTGATGGCTTCCTCGAGCAGTTCCATACGCATTTCATGCTCCTGGCTTTCCACCAGGGTGCTTTCCTGATCATCGCTCTCATCAACCAACCAGTCCTGCCATTCGCCGCCGCTCTCGCCGTCAACGCGCAGTGGGGCATTGAGCGATGAGTCACCACCAAGGCGGCGGTTCATCGAAATGACATCCGCCTCCGGCACGCCAAGCCGTTCGGCGATGTGCGCGACCTGATCGGGGTGCAGATCACCATCTTCGAGGGCCTTGATCTGGCCCTTGATCTTGCGCAGGTTGAAAAACAGCTTCTTCTGGCTGGCGGTCGTGCCCATCTTTACAAGACTCCACGAGCGCAGGATGAATTCCTGGATCGAGGCCTTGATCCACCACATGGCATAGGTGGCGAGACGGAAGCCTTTGTCGGGCTCGAACCGCTTTACCGCCTGCATGAGGCCGACGTTGCCTTCAGAGATGACTTCATTGATCGGCAGACCGTAACCGCGGTAACCCATGGCGAGCTTGGCAACAAGGCGCAAATGGCTCGTCACAAGCTTGTGGGCAGCCTCGCCATCATCATCTTCACGCCAGCGTTTGGCCAGCATGAACTCCTCGTCCGGCTGCAGCATCGGAAACTGCCGGATTTCCTGGAGATAGCGCGATAGGCCGCCTTCATCGTAAATAGATGGCAGGGACTTGATTGCTTTTGCCATAATTGTTTCCCCCGGTTGCGGTTGCCTGAAGTCTCTAAAAACGGGGAAATTCCCCGGATGTTAGGTGATATATAGGTATTCTGGCCAGGTTTTTTAAGTCCCGGATCGCGGTATGAATGTTAAATCTTGTTCATGTGGAGCGTGATCGTCTTTGATTGATTCAATCTAAAACGTGAATCGCCGTCTCACATATTGATGATAATCAATTTTCTCACGTTTTGATGTTTCCATCACAACGGGAACTGATCCGGCCGGCGCATTCCGCGTGAAACTTTCCCGGCGGTTTCGCAGAGTATAAGCAATTTTTCAGCGGAGGTCAAAAATTATCTTGACGTAAACGTCAGTAAATGAATTGCCTACCAGGCGATCAGTGCATCCAGCAACTTGCCGAAGTCGGCAGGCAATTCTGACGCAAAGCTGACGATCTCGCCCGATGTCGGATGCTCAAAGCCCAATACACTGGCATGCAAGGCCTGGCGGCCCAATCCGGCAAGGGCGCTTTGGGCCTTTTGCGGCAATTTCCCAGCAGAAGCCTTGAAACCGGACCCGTAAACAGCATCGCCCAGGATCGGGTGCCCAAGATGGGCCATGTGCACGCGTATCTGGTGAGTTCGGCCGGTTTCGAGCCGGCAGCGTATCCGGGTCACGCGGCCCGGCGCATCGCCAGCCGGGAAGAATTGACCAATTTCATAGTGGGTTATGGCGCGGCGGGCGGTTGGCGAGCGCGAGACGGCCATTTTCTGCCGGTTCGACGGATGCCGGCCGATGGGCTCATCAATTGTGCCACGGCGCCGGGCCGGATGGCCCCAGACCAGGGCGTCATAGGCACGTTCCAGGCGGCCATCGCGGCCATGGGCGGCGAACTGGGCGCTAAGTGAGGCATGGGCCCGGTCGTTCTTGGCAATCACCAGCAATCCGGATGTTTCCTTGTCGAGCCGATGAACAATGCCCGGGCGCCTGATGCCGCCAATCCCGGATAGCGTATCCCCACAATGGGCAATGATGCCGTTGACCAGTGTGCCGGTCCAGTTGCCGGGGCCGGGGTGAACAACCAGGCCAGCCGGCTTGTCGATGACCAGGACATCGGCGTCCTCATGGACGATGTCGAGGTCCATGGCCTCGCCTTCAGGTTCAGCTTCTTCAGCCGGCGGCACCCGGGCGGTGATCTCATCACCGGGTTTGACCGGATGTCTGGCCTCAACTATGGTCCGCCCGTTGACCGACACGTTTCCAGATGCAATCAGGCTTTGAAAGCGGGCGCGGCTGATCCCGGCGCACAGGCCGGCCAGCACCTTGTCAAGCCGGCCGGCATCGGCGGCGGTCACGGTCAAAGGTTCTACGGCAGGTACGGTCATGACAAACGATAAGCTTTCAGATGCGGGTGGGGCGGGGGACCCGGCCAACGAGTTCGAGCCCGATCCGCGCAATGTCAGATTGCTCAAGTGGGCGATCTATATCATGACCGCCCTGCTTGTCATCGGCACGATTGTTGTCATCGTCACGATCGCCAAGCGTTCGGCAAACATGACCCGGTCAGGTTCGGCCGGTTTCGAAGCTCTCGATGTTGCCGTTGTCGCAGGCGCTGAGGTCACCCATGTCAATGTTGCCGGTGACCGCATGGTGGTGCATGTGCGCAAGGGCCAGACCGGCGCCGGCGAGATCCTCATCATCAACATTCGCCATGGCCGGCTCGATGGCCGGGTTCGTTTGCTGCCGGGTCAATGAGCAGCGGCGTTCTGACAGGCTTGCACTTTGAACGCGCCGGCCCTATAGCAGGGCGACGATTGTTCTTGTCCGTCTGCCGGACATGAACACACGGAGCGCCGCCCCCATCGTCTAGTGGCCTAGGACGCCGGCCTCTCACGCCGGAAACAGGGGTTCGAGTCCCCTTGGGGGCGCCACCGTTTTTCTCCTTCCAGACATCGGCTCGACCCGCCCGCATGACGGAGACACCCGGCCGGCCTGAAGCCGGATCACTGCCCGGCGCCGCAGCGGTTTACGACCTGGATGCTTTCGGAAAATTCAAATTCGAAACCTGAATGAACAGACGGCAGCGCATGATATGCAATTCCCACCAAGTGATTATTAATCCGTAGACTGATTAAAATTCCGGATGCGAAGGTGCAGCGCTTGCCCTGCTTGGGTGCAGTGGAACCCATTCGTGGAGCAGGGCGGGGCCGGATACCCCGGCATACGATTCCGGTAGCCAGCATACGACATAAAATCATGTGCTCAATGAACTCAATGTTGTGATTTTTTAACCAGAATTACCTCATTAT
>JABDJG010000493.1 GCA_013002595.1 Hyphomicrobiales bacterium
GTGTAGTGGCGGCCGGGATCCCAGTCCACGTCAATCCAACGTTTTTTCATGTTCTTGAAGTTGGGCATCTGATCGGGGCGCGCCTCGAGCAGAAGGCCTTCACCGACCCAGATCGGTACGTAACTCGACGAGGGCACAACCATATCGAAGCCGTGACCGCCGGCCTTGACTTTGGCCAGTGCAGTATCGTTTGAGTCATAACCGGTGACGGTAATTTTGATACCGTGTTCAGCCTCAAACTTCTTAATAAGTTCCGGATTAGTGTAGTTACCCCAGTTGTAGAGGTTTAATTCACCCGCCGCATGGGCGAGCCCGCTGGCCATCGCCATCGCCAGGCCGACGACTGTCGCTGATAATTTCCACTTCATTTAGTATCTCCCTTTTGACTAATACCGGTAAAGTTACTGCATTTTTCGATTGAGAAAAAAGAAAATTGTCACCATTGCCACGGACACGGCCAGCAGAACCGTTGAAATCGCGTGAACTTCCGGCGTGATTGCCCGGCGCAACTGGCCGAGCATGTAAGTCGGCAAGGTATCCTGTCCTGCCGATTTGACGAACTCGGTAATGACCACGTCATCGAGAGAAATAACGAACGCAAGCATTAGGCCGGCCAGGACACCGGGCCAGACCAGCGGCAGTGTCACCCGTCGGAATGTCTTCCAGGGGGTGGCGTAAAGGTCTGCAGCAGCGGTTTCCAATGACAGGTCCATGCCCTCGAGCCTTGCGCGGATCGGCATATAGGCAAACGGGATGCAGAACGCTGTATGCGCGATGATGAGGTAGGCCAGCCCGTGATAATTCGTCACGGCCTTGATCGTTGCAAACAGAATAAGCAGGGCTACAGCGGTGACAATTTCAGGCACCATCAAAGGTTGATTTATCATCGCGTATATTGCGGTCAAGCCCCGATAGGGCCTGGTTCGGGTTGTTCCTAACGCTGCCATTGTTGCCAGGCACGTGGCGGTAAATGATGCTGAGGTTGCCACAACAACAGACCGGATGGTCGCATCCTGAACGAATTCATTATCCCATGCCGCTACATACCAGCGAAAAGAAAAGCCCTCCCAAAATGCTATCGAGGTGCCGGAATTGAACGAATAAACAACGAGTGGCAACAGCGGCGCGTAGAGCAGGAAAAAGCAGACCATGGCAATCGTGGCGAAGCCAGGTTGGGTTCGCACAGAAAACGGCCGCCGCAGTGTTGGCGTTTGGGCAGAATTGGACAATTCAGTCATGCCCACTCTCCGGTTTGCCAACACCGCGCACATAGATGAGTAGCGCCGCCATCACGATGATCAATAAGCTGAACGACAAAGCCGCGCCCAGAGGCCAGTTGCGGCCCTGGCCAAATTGCAATTCAATCAGGTTGCCCAGCATCATATTCTTGCCCCCGCCAAGAAGCCGGGGTGTTACGTAAGCCCCCAGTGAGGGGATGAAGACAAGGATTGATCCTGCCACAACTCCAGGCTTGACCAGTGGTAGGATGATGCGCCTGAGCACTCTGAACCGCGTTGCGTAAAGATCGTAACCGGCCTCGACCAGACGGAAGTCGAGCTTTTCCATCGACGCGTAGATCGGCAATACCATCAAAGGCAGATACACGTAGGTCATTCCAATCATGATGGCGAAGTCGGTAAACAGCATCTGGATCGGCTCGTCGATCAGCTCAAGAGATTTCAGAATTGTGTTTATGACACCTTGGTTGCGGATCACTTCCATGATGGCAAACGTCCGGATCAAGAGGTTTGTCCAGAACGGAATGGTAATGAGAAACAGCCACAGGTTGCGGGTTCTGGGTGGCCGGGTTGCTATGAAGTAGGCGGTTGGAAAGCCGAACACGAGTGCCGTGAAGGTGGTCAGCAGAGAAAGTTTGACGGAGCGCCAGAGGATCGAAACATGCGCATCGGCAATTGACAGCGTACCATCGAAAATATCGCGCTGCATGAAGACGTTGGCCCAGCCATCCCACGATAGCGTCCATTCGACACCGCCATAATCACCGGCAGATAAGAATGAATAGATCAGCATGATCAGCAACGGCCCCGACGCAGCGCAGAACAGCACGATCAGCGCCGGTGTTGTCAGCAACAACCGGCGGCGCACGTGGGCCCGGTGGGTGGCATCTGCAATTGCGCTGGCCCGGTTCTCACCCGTCGCCAACTCTGATTGTGCCAGCTGATCGAGCGTGCTCATCTCAATCCCTCAGAACCTGTGCGGCATTAGAATCGATGGCGATACCTACCTTCGATCCGGCCGCGAACTTGCCTGCATCGTCGCGGGAGTTCTGCATCCTTACAATGAAGTCACCTTCAGCGCCGAGTTTGACGTGGTAATGCGTATCGGTGCCGAAATACACGATATTGTCGAGCCGGCCTTCCAGCGCAGCCGACGTCCCAGGCTTTACGATCCGTGCATGTTCAGGGCGAACAACCGCTGTGACCTTGCCGTTGGCAGCATGATTATCCGGCAACGTCGCGGCGATGGTCTTGCCGGACGACAGCTTGATCTTGCCCGCCTTGTTCTTCGCCAACACCAGGTCAGCTGTCAGGAAATTGGTTTCGCCAATAAAATTGGCGACAAACCGCTCGGCGGGGTGATCATAGATCTCGCGCGGAGAGCCGATCTGCAGGATGTTGCCATTGCTCATTACCGCGATCCGGTCCGACATAGTCAGGGCTTCTTCCTGATCGTGCGTCACGAAAATGAAAGTGATGCCGGTCTCGTTCTGCAGCCGCTTCAGTTCGATCTGCATCTCTTTGCGCAGCTTCAGGTCGAGCGCCGACAAAGGTTCATCAAGCAACAAGACTTTTGGGTGCGGCGCCAGCGCCCGTGCCAGCGCCACGCGCTGCTGCTGGCCGCCGGAAATCTGCGATGTCTGCCGATCGCGCAGCTCCTCCATGCGCACCAGCTTGAGCATGTTGGCAACCGTCGCATCGATCTCGTTCCTCGGCTTGTCGAGCATCTCCAGGCCAAAGGCGATATTGCCGGCTACCGTCATATGCGGAAACAGCGCGTAGTTCTGGAACACCGTGTTGACCTGCCGCTGGTAGGGCGGCAGCCCGGAAATATCATCGCCTTCCAGCAGAATGTTGCCGTTGTTCGGATGATCAAAACCGGCGATCAACCGCAGCAATGTTGTCTTACCGCAGCCCGACGGCCCGAGCAGGGTAAAAAACTCGTTCTGCTTGATGGTGACCGAGACGTCGTCAAGAGCGACCACCTTGTCGCTGCCGTCGCCAAAAATCTTTGATACGCCATTTGCCTCGACAGCAGCCGGACTATCTTTACGTGTACTCATGCCGCCCATCCCCATCCGGCGCCTCACTGACCTTCGCATCGACATTGCACTTTGAACAGCGCATTATCCAGCCTTAGGTCAATAGAACACCACCGAGCAGAAAATGCCAATGGTCTTGCTGCGATTTGGATTGTCAACATTGCTGCTGGTGGTTGGTATTACCTGCTCGTCACCCCGCCAGGCGGCGGCTCAAACACCGGTGTCCATCGAACTGGTGCTGGCCGTCGACACTTCGCTCAGCGTCAACGACATTGAGTTCAGGCTGCAAATGAAGGGCATTGCCGCGGCATTGCGCTCGCCGGACGTCATCAATCTCATTGCGTCCTATGACGGCGTTGCAATAACGCTGATCCAGTGGGCCGGCTGGACCAACAAGGAAAACTGGCTGCCCTGGCGCCGCCTGAAATCCCGCCAATCGATTGAAGCCCTTGCCCGCGACATCGAAAATATCAAGCGTGACCGCGTCGGCAACCTGACCGGCATCGGCACGGCGATTGAAGCCGGACTCTATGCCCTTGCCAACAATCAATTTATCGGCCGCCAGATGAAAATCGATATCTCCGGTGACGGCATCAGCAACATCGGCATCGAGCCCAGTGAAGCCCGGCTGCACGCCGTTGCCGCCGGTGTCACCATCAACGGTCTCGCCATCCTCCTCAACGACAGCGGCCTCGATGCTTATTATGCCGAACACGTCATCACCGGCCCCGGCGCCTTCGTCATCAAGGCCAACGACCACGGCGACTTCGCGCGAGCGATGCGTTTCAAATTGTTGAGGGAACTGGCGCCGGCGGTGTCCCGGTATGAGCCTCAGAACAGACCAAAATACTCGTCCTGCTCCCACTGTGAAACCGCTGCCAGATAACGCTGCCATTCGGCGCGCTTGAGCGTTGTCAGATAGTCGACAAATTCAGCGCCAAGGTGGTCGCGGTAGAACTTGCTCGCAGCGAAGGCATCGATCGCTTCGCCGAGATTTTGCGGCAGTTGTGCCGCATCGCTGTCATAGGGTGTTTCGACCGGGGCAGGGGGCTCGAGGCTGCGTTCGATGCCATTAAGGCCGCAAAGGATCTGTGACGTGAAATAATAGTGCGGGTTGGCCGCCGGCTCGCCGATGCGGTTTTCGATGCGGCTTGCAGGATCGCCCGGTGCCGCCAGCGCACGGATCATCGCGCCCTTGTTGTCGAGGCCCCACTGGATGCGGTCCGGCGCCAGTTTGAACGGCTGGTAGCGCCGGTAGCCGTTGACCGTCGGGGTTGAGAAGATGCAGCTCGCCGCGGCATGATCGAGCAGGCCGGCGACCCACTGCCGGCCGGTTTCGGACAGCACTTCACCGCTGCCGGGTATCATCAGGTTATCACCGCTCTTGGTATCGACCAGGGACTGATGCAGATGCCAGCCATTTGCCATGGATTGTTCGATCAACGGCCTGCACATGAACGAGGCTTTCAGGCCCTCGCGCCTGAGCACCTGTTTCACCAGCGCCCGGAACAGCACCATGTTGTCGGCGTGCGTCATACCGGCGACCGGCTCGAAGGTCACCTCACACTGGCTTGGTCCGAATTCGGCCTCCAGGGACCGCACCGGCAGGCAGGCTTCGAGAGCATTCTTGCGGATCAGTTCGAACACCGGCTCAAGCTGATCGTAGCGGTCCTCGGTAAGATACTGGAAGCCGTGCGTCAGATGGCCGTCATGGGTCCCGTCACCGGCCTTGAGCACATGGAATTCCACCTCCAGCCCGGTTACCAGCTGCATGCCCTTTGCATCGAGGCGGTCAAGCCCGTCGCGAAGTACCTGGCGCGATGAAAAACCGACTGGCGTGCCATCGCTATGATAGAGATCGCAAAGCGCCCAGCCTGACCCCGGTGACCATGGCAAATACCGGAAGGTCGAGGCATCGGGCACCATGATGACATCACCGGCCCCGGTCAGCCGCCCGTCGCCGAAACCGGCATCGGCGCCCCAGACCGGAAACACCGTCTGGTGCGATGTATCCTTCAACAACAGAGTCGAGGTGATCGGCACACCGTTCTCACAGGCTGATGCAAAGGCCGGTGCCATGATGGTCTTGCCGCGCAAAACGCCATGCTGATCGGCAAACGACACCCGCACGGTCTCAAGCTTGCGGTCCTCGATGAGCTTCAGCGCATCACCGGTCTCGGCACGCTGCAAATCGTATCGCTCGACAAACCCCGCTCGTGCCAAACCTAGCGCCCCCTAAAATGCGGCCGGCCACGAACACATCGCCCGCCGGTCGTCGTCACGCTTGTGCCAGGTGTCGCGCCACTCATCATTCTTGGCAATGACATCGATCGAACGTGGGCCCATGACGCTCGCGGCCGCGCTGTCGTCATAGGAAAACGGCGCGAAATCTTCGGCAATCGCCTTTCGAAACAGCTTGCGAAAGCGGATGATGGCAGCGTCGGACTTGCCGAGATGTTCATGGCGCCGGTCCTGGATGGCGCCCATCGATTCAACAGCCCACTGGTCGTGCACGTTGATGTCGAGCCCCATGCCGGTATAGGTCAGCGTATCCTGTTCATCCGGATTATACCCGTAATTGTTGGCTCGGTTCTTCAGTGGAGCATAGTCGGGCAGACGATGTTCCTTCAGGCGCTGCTCGCGCATTGTCACCTTGTCGACCGGTTTGGTGAAGCTGGTGAACATCGAATACCAGTAGCAATGGGTGTCATCGACCGGCACATGCCACTGGGTGATGGTCATTTCATTCGATATCGGAATGGTGATCGCGCACGGAAACACCTGATTGGTGATGCGCACGTGCGTAGTGCCATTGCCGAGATCGCGCAGGGCAATGATACGCAAACCCGTGTCAGTGTCCTCAACCTCGATTTTCGGCCGGGGAAATTCACGTAGGACCCGGGTCATCGGTATGTCGGTCATATCCGCGGTATCGCGGAACTGCTTGCCGTAGCTGTCTTTGGGGTCTTCATCCTGCAAGAACCGGTGCAGGAACGAAGCATGCGCCGGGTCGATGCCGATTTCCAGTGCCTGCAGCCAGTTGCACTCCCATAGGCCCTTGAAGGCAAAAACATGGCTGTCGGGCGCCCGGAAACAGTCCAGATTGGAAAACGCCGGCGCTTGGCCTGGCCCCATATAGGCCCAGATGATGCCGTTCTTTTCGACAACCGGGTATGAAGCCGTGCGGATGTTTTCATGCATCCGCGAACCTTCTGGTTCAGCAGGTTGCTCGATACATTGCCCGGTTACATCGAAATGCCAGCCATGGAACGGGCAGCGCAGTCCATTGTTCTCCAGCCGCCCGTAGCAAAGATCGGTGCCCCGGTGCGGGCAATGACGGCCAATCAGCCCAAGCGCGCCGCTCTGGTCACGAAATAGCACCAGCTTTTCGCCAATAAGCGTCACCGGCACCACCGGCCGCTTGCCGATCAGTTCCTCTGAAAGCGCCGCCGGCATCCAGTACCGGCGCAACAGCTTGCCGGCCGGCTGATCCGGTCCGGTCAGCGTTAGTTCGTCATTGATCTGCTGGCTGAGCATGCCCGCTACCTTGTTGTTGCCATCGGACGCGAATGATTGCCGAATTCCGTCCTTACTTCAACCGCTTACTCGCTCGGCTTCAGCTTCATGGCAACGCCGTTCATGCAATAACGCTGGCCGGTTGGCTGCGGACCGTCAGGAAAAACGTGGCCAAGATGGGCATCGCAATTGGCGCAGCGTACCTCGGTGCGCGTCATGAACAGTGAGCGATCAGAGTGCTCTTCGACGGCATCGGCACTGATCGGCTGAAAGAAACTCGGCCAGCCGGTGCCGGAATCGAATTTGGCATTCGAATGAAACAATGGCTCGCCGCAGCACACGCAGGCATATTCGCCCTGGGTCTTTTCATCGTTATAGGGATGGCTGAACGGGCGCTCAGTGCCGTGTTTGCGGGTGACGTAGAACGCATCCGGCGACAGCTCCTGCTGCCACTCGGCATCGCTCTTTTTGAGTTTACTGGACGTATCGTTCATCGCGATAGCTCCCTACTCGTACATTAGCGTGATGACTTCTGCTTTGAGGACCGGCCTGGTCTGGCCCTCAAGCTCGATCTTAACGTCACAAATGGTGCGTAGCGATGATGAACTCAAGACACCCTTTTGCAGTCCGACCCGTCCGCGCAGCCGCGAACCGACCGGTACCATGCTGACGAAGCGCACATTATTGGCGCCGTAATTGATCATCCGTTTGAGGGACGTGACGCTGAAAATCTCGCTCATGAATGCCGGCAGCAGCGACAACGTCAGATAACCATGGGCAATTGTCGTCATCTGCAATTCGCGTTCGGTCCGCTCGGGGTCGGTATGAATCCACTGATGATCACCGGTCACCTCGGCGAACTGGTTTATCCGCTCTTGTGTGATATCCGTCCACGAGCTGACGCCAATCTCGTTGCCCTGCTCGGCAGCAAGGTCAGCAAGTGTCGCAAATTCACGCATCAGATCAGTCCCCCGTACTACAACAAAGTCATTGGAATGCCTTGTTAAACGATTGCATGCCCGATGAACAGATTGCCCGGCAAAAATTGCAGTTTGAACTTTGAATTGACGTTTGTGTGCTGTTTTGCTGCAGCATCTTAGCCGTCGATTAACCATGTTATCACAGGCCGTTAGGCGATCTGCTTCCGATGGCTGTCATTAAATACATTTTCATGTGTTTGGGCTCTTCTCGAACAGTATAGGTGGAGGAAGTAGCGTGGCGATGATATCTGAGCCCGCTGTGCAAAATGCGAATCTTGCACAGGACGAAAACCAGCCGGCCGGTGATGGCTCTCAAGTGAGCTCTGCGGCTCGCAGCAGCACTGAACACCTTCGCCGTGGGTCGGCGGAGGGCTTTCGCGCGTTGGCCGACAAGCTACGAGCCGGCAAGGCCCATTCGCAGCCAGCTCCTGTCCAGCAACCGGAAACACCGCCACAGGTCGAACCATCTTCGAATTTGGACCAAGCCGTACAACCGTCTGAAGTCCTGCAGATCGAGGTGCCGGCGTATCAGACTGAGATACCATTGGCCGCCGAACCGGTTGCGCCGGTCGACGCGCTTCAGCCTGATTATCTGGCGCCCGAGGTCGAGCCGCAGGCACCATTTGCAGGACATATTGAACAAGCGGCAGAACCGCATGCCGATGAATACCTGGCACCGCAGGTCGAAGAACCCGAAGAACCGCAGGCCGAATTCATCGCCCAGCCGGCCGAGCAGCCGCAGCAGGATTATCTGGCGCCTGAGGTCGATGAGCCTCAGGCCGAATTCATCGCCCAGCCTGTCGAGCCGCTGCAGCAGGAT
>JABDJG010000001.1 GCA_013002595.1 Hyphomicrobiales bacterium
AGATAGACTTTCATGGCCGCTTATTACACTAGAGCGCGATCGTTTTAGATTGGAACAATCTAAAACGTGAATCGCCCTCTAAGATATTGAAGTCGATCAGGTTTATGATTTTTGGTTGATTCAACCAAAAATCATCCTGATCTAGTTCGCAAATCGCTGCACCACCTGCCCGGGTTCAGGCCAGCACCTCTTGCAACGCCTCGGCCAGTTGCCGGGCCTTGAACGGCTTGTTCAAGAGCACGCAGTTGGCCCGGGACAGATCATCGCGCTTGGCAGCCATGCCGGAATAGCCCGACATGAAGATGATTTTGATGTCCGGTTGCGCGGCGCGGGCCTGCTTGGCGAAATCCGGCCCACTGGTGCCGCCGGGGAGCACAATGTCGGACAGGACAACATCGACCAGAGCACCGTCTGCAAGTGTCTCTTGCGCCCTGGCCGCATCCGGTGCTTCGATCGTGCGGTAATCGAGATCTTCCAGCATGCGAGAAGCCAGCGAGCGAACATCCGGATCATCTTCGATCACCAGCACCGTTTCACCGTGGCCGCGCGGCATGCTTTCGCGTTCGGCCATAGCCTCACTCACCACCATGTCGTGGGCGTGCGGCAGATACAGTTTGACCGTGGTGCCTTCGCCCGGACAGCTGTCGATTGTCACATGGCCGCCGGTCTGTTTGGCAAATCCGTACACCATGGAAAGCCCAAGACCGGTCCCCTCACCCACATCCTTGGTCGTGAAGAAAGGCTCAAACGCATGCTCGAGCACATCGTCCGTCATGCCGCAGCCGGCATCGCTCACCATCAGCACAACATAGTTGCCGGCTTTGATTCCGGGATTTTCCGGCAGGCCGCCCGATGCCAACGCCAGGTTCATGCACTTGATTTTCAATGCACCCCCGTCCGGCATCGCATCGCGGGCATTCAATGCCAGGTTAAGAACAGCATTCTCAAGCTGGCCCGGGTCGGCCAGTGCCGGCCAGATGCCAGCCTCCAGGCTGATGTCAACCACGATGCCCTCACCCAGGGTCCGTTCGAGCAGTTCCCATAATTCCGTCACCAGCAGGGCAACGTCTATGACCTGAGGCGCCAACGGTTGCTGGCGCGCATAGGCAAGCAGGTGCTGGGTCAATTCGGCACCACGCATTGCAGCCCGCAAGATAGCGTCGGCCAGCGGCTGCCCATTGCCATTTGCCCTGACCAGCATTTCTGCGTTGCCCTGTATGATGGCAAGAAGATTGTTGAAGTCATGTGCGATCCCGCCGGTCAGCTGGCCAACCGCCTCCATCTTCTGGGCCTGGCGCAGGTGGTTCTCCAACTGAGTCCGCTCGGTGATATCCTCGATGACATAGATGACCCGCGACCAGTCGTCCTGGTATCTGGCGGGAATGGCAACACGCCGCCGCACGATGATGCCCTCACCATCGCCAGTGCTATCTCTGGATTCGATGTCAATTTCCTGCTGGCCCGACCAAAATGCCAAAAGAATGTCCAGGAACGCATCCAGTTCTTCATCAATCACTGTCTGCGACGTGCTGCACCTAAGAATTTGTTCTTTGGTGTCCTCGCGATATAGATCAATGGCAGCCTGGCTGATTTCCAGAACTATTGCTGCATCATAGGCCGCTTTGAGCTGATCGCGATTGCCGGTGAAATACCCACGCAGGTCCTCTACGCCGCGTTGCGCCAAGTCTTCAAGCATTCGCCGTATCGGCGTCCAGTCTTCTTCCCAGATCGCGGCAGGAGAATCATCGAACAATTCCCGGTAACGCTCCTCGCTGCGCCGCAGCTCATCCTCCATCAGCTTTCGTGCTGATATGTCGGTAACAGTGAGCAAGACCCGTGACCAGTCGTGTCGGTAACTGTCCGGAAGATGAAAGGAGATTTTTGTCGTGATCGGCATGTTTGTGAGCGTGAGTTCATCCATCTCACACTCATAACTGCTGTGCCCCTGGTGAAAGGCCGCAATCGCCGCTGCATAGTTCGCCAACACACTTTCGGTTGCCATGGTGTGATCCAGACAATCCTGCAACTCATCCACGCCGGTCGCCTGGTAAAGCTGCACGGCAGCCGGATTGATTTTGAAACAGTCGGCCAGATCATAAAGTCTGTCCAACACATCCTGATTGTCATGGAGATGCTGCTGCAGATCGTTCACGCCATCTTGGACGAGATCGTCAACAATGCGCTTGATGGCGCTCCAGTTCTCCTCAAAGATCGGCGATGGACACTGCTCAAACAGCTCCCGATAGCGCTGCTCGCTCGACTTTAGCGCCTGCTCGGCCCGCTTTTGTTCGGTGATCTCGACGGCGACAGCCCCCAGGCCAATCGGCTCATCCAAGGCATCGCGGATCGCAAACTTTGTCGCCAGATAACTTCTGTGCTCGCCGTCCACAAAGCCGGATACCTCGCGCGCCAACGGCTGTCCCGTCTCAAGCACGATCCGGTCATGTTCCACCAACGCGTCCGCCAAGTCCTTTGGGAAGAAGTCGTGCGGGGTACGTCCAATGATCTCTTCGGCCGGTGACTGATGCACTTTTTCAGTCATCGGATTGACCATCACATAACGGCCCTCCAGGTCCTTGATGCCAATCTCCGCCGGCGAGAATTTGAAGAAGGCCATCAAACGTGCCTGGCTGGTTTCAAGCGCCTCATTTGCCTGACGAAGTTCGGCCGTACGCCGTTCAACCTGCCGCTCCAGGGCGTGCTCTAAGGCCTTGTCCTTGGTCATGTCCTGCAAGATTCCGATGGACCGGACCAGATTTCCGCTTTCATCCACGATCGGCGTGCCACGCTCTCGCAAATAGCGATATGTGCCGTCTGCCGCCCGGTCTCTGTAGTAGATTTCAAACGGCTGCTTGTTGATGGCCGCCTGCCGATTGACCTCAAGATATCTTTCTTGGTCTTCCGGATGAATACCTGCCAGCAGGTTGTCGATCGTCGAAAAGCGTTCCAGATACTCCTCGACCGTTACATTAAACATCGCTGCCAGCGTGTCGGAGCAGAAAACACACCTGTCTTCAACTTCGTCCCATATCCAGTATCCGATATCAGCAAGCTCGGCTGCCTGCCGCAACAACTTGGCGGTACTCTCCAGCTCCCTTTCTTTTGAGTACCACTTGGTCAGGTCCTGAACGAACCCGAACGAGGTCACAAGCCCGCCATCCGCATCAACAACCGGATGGACCGTCTCTTTGACAAATCGAATGTGGCCATCGGGGTTCTGCAATCTGAACTCAATGCTGAACCGGACCGGATCCAGCTTGAAGTCGCGGCAGGCCTGTTCATAGCGCTGTCGGTCATCGGGATGGACCCACAAGCCGTCCGCTTCGGTGGACTTGCTCTCCTTTACGTATCGCTCAACCGTGACCCCGTGCAGCCTGGCCAGTTCGGGCGAGCAGTACAGGCATTTGTCGGCCACCTCATCCCATTCCCAATAGCCCAGTTGCGCCAGCCGTTCGGTTTCTTCGACCAGCGCAGCCGACTTTGGATGGTCCGCAAGGCGTTGGGCCGAGCCATCCGATTTCAGATTATAGATGAGCTCAAGACCCTCCAGAGGAACCACTGCAACCCGGCGCCCGGCCTTGTCTTCAACGATTTCAGGAGATTTTCGGGCATGGACCCGCTGCACGGCGCCTTCAAGTTTCTCTCGCGCCCGATTCTTCTGTTTGGTTGGCATGCGGTTTTCCCCAACGACTTGCACAAAAACGCATCTTGGGTCCTTAAGGACAACGGTACAGTCCGGTACAAGCGCGGGTCTCAGGTCAGCCTTCAGACAATGTGCTCACTCAATCGCGCTCATTGTACACCGCCGGAACGACACCAAGCCCGCAAAAAAACCCTTACTACCGAAGTTTCTGCATCTGCTCGGACAATGCAATGCAGGCCATGTCGAGCAAGTACGCCTCGAAACTCAGATCCAGATCAAGCGCATCCTCCCGCGCAGTTCGGGTCATTGCCAAAATAGCACCGATCTCGGACTTGCGCTTGGCAACGTCGGCATCGGGTTGCGGTTCAGATTGTAAGCTCGGTTTTTCCGCCTGTTGCAT
>JABDJG010000004.1 GCA_013002595.1 Hyphomicrobiales bacterium
AACCACCCGATGAGGTTACCCTTGGGGTGGTTGGGCGGGGGAGCGGGCCGGTGCCGTTTTAACCGCCCGACGGCAAGGCTGTTTCAACCAGCCGGGCCCAGTATGAACAGCCGATCGGAATGATCTCGTCGTTGAAGTCGTACTCCGGGTGATGCAGGCCGGCCGTGTCGCCCTGGCCAACGAAGATGAAGGCGCCCGGCCGCGCTTCGAGCATGAAGGAAAAATCCTCCCCGCCCATGACCGGCGGCGCATCGTCATCAACGTTGTCGTCACCGACGATCTGGCGCGCGATGCCGGCGGCAAACGCCGTTTCGGCCGCATGGTTCACCGTAACCGGATAAAGCCGCCTGTAGTCGAGCGTCACCCTGGCATCGAACGCAGCGCCGATGTTTTCGCACACCGCCTTCATGCGCGCCTCGGCAAGATCGCGCACGTCAGGTTTCAGGGTGCGCACCGTGCCGGTCATCGTCGCGGTCTGCGGGATGACGTTGTTGGTGTCGCCCATATGGATTTGCGTGACCGAGATGACCAGGCTCTCGACCGGGTCGGTGTTGCGCGACACGATCGACTGAAACGCCTGCACGACCTGTGCAACCACGATGGCAGGATCGATGCAGCCTTGCGGGCGCGCCGCATGGCCGCCCTTGCCCTCGATTTGGATATCGAAGAAATCGGCAGATGCCATCAGCCCGCCCGGCCGGATGGCGAACTGGCCGACCGGCAGGCCCGGCATGTTGTGCATGCCGAACACCTGCTGGATCTTGAACCGGTCCATCATGCCCTCATCGACCATGACCCGCCCGCCGCCGCCGCCTTCTTCGGCCGGCTGGAAGATGACGATCGCCGTGCCGTCGAAATTGCGCGTTTCGGCCAGATATTTGGCTGCCCCCAGCAGCATCGATGTGTGGCCGTCGTGGCCGCAGGCATGCATGGCGCCATCGGTGCCCGACTTGTGTTCCAGGTCGCGGATTTCCTGTATCGGCAGCGCATCCATGTCGGCCCGCAGGCCGATGACCTTGCCGCTGTCGTTGGTGTTGCCGTGGATTACCCCGACGACGCCGGTCTTGGCAATGCCGGTGACGACCTCGTCAATGCCGAATGCGCGCAGCTTGTCGGCAACGATGCCGGCCGTGCGATGGACCTCGAACAATAGCTCGGGATGGGCATGAATATCGCGCCGCCAGGCGGTGATCTCGTCATGAAATTCCGCAAAGCGATTGACCGTCGGCATATAGCATCCCCTCAGACTAACAAGCCCGCGAGACTGCCCAAATTTGTGGCCAAGATCAATAGCAACCGGTTCAACGGGCCATTGCCGCCAGTTTTGCTGGATGCAGGAGCGCGTCACTTCCGAGTTTGGCACTTCCGCCAACTCCAGCGGGTTCCCCGAGCATGGCAGCTTTGCGCCAGACAGCGGTTTCCCTGGCCCTGGTCCGCTGTTGATCACCGTTCAGAATTGGAATAATTATAAACCTATGAATTCGTTGATTTTTATTGAATCGTTCTAAACTTGACTAAATTAGTCGGTTTTATGTTGACAGCCACTGCCAACCCCTTGTAGATGGCGAGCGAAGTTTGATCGCAGCGCGAATGAATGCCGTTCGATCAGGTTAGTCCGGACCAGGAGAAGTGATTATGAAATCAAATGCCACTCGTCGGCCTTTGTACCACCTGCTGATGGTTGCAACAGCAATGTCGGGATTTGTTGGAGTTGCTCAGGCGGGCAGTGAGGTCAATGTCTATTCCTACCGTCAGCCGACGCTGGTTCAGCCGCTGTTTGACGGCTTCACCAAGGAAACCGGCATCAAGGTCAATATGATCTTTGCCAAGAAGGGCCTTATCGAGCGCATCTATCAGGAAGACGCCAACAGCCCGGCTGATGTGCTGCTGACCGTTGATATCGGCCGGCTGACCGGTTCGGTCAACAAGGGCATAACCCAGGCAGTCAGCTCCGATGTGTTGTCGAAAAATATCCCGGCCATCTATCGCGATCCCGATGGCCACTGGTTCGGCCTTACCCAGCGCGCCCGCGTCATCTATGCCGCAAGGGACCGGGTCAAGCAGGATGCCATAACCTATGAGGAACTGGCCGATCCCAAGTGGAAGGGCAAGATCTGCATGCGCTCCGGTCAGCATGTCTACAACGTAGCCCTCATTGCCTCGATGATTAAGCATCACGGCGAAGACAAGGCCAAGACGTGGCTTAAAGGCCTGCGCGACAATCTTGCCCGCGACCCCAAGGGCAATGACCGCGCCCAGGTCAAGGGTGTTTTCTCCGGAGAGTGTGACCTCGCCATCGGCAATACCTATTACATGGCCAAGATGATGCTGAACGACAAGCAGCCTGAACAGAAGGAATGGGCCGCGTCGGTCAAGATGCTGTTTCCGAATTCGGCGGATCGCGGCACCCATGTCAATCTGTCGGGCGTCGTGCTGGCAAAGAATGCACCGAACCGCGACAATGCGGTCAAGCTGATGGAATATCTCTCCAGTGCCCAGGGACAGGAGATCTATGCCAGCGTCAACCATGAGTACCCGCTCAAAGCCGGCATTCCCTGGTCGGACCTGGTGAAGTCCTGGGGCGAATTCAAGACGGATCCGCTGTCGCTTGAAGACATAGCAACTCTGCGCAAGCGGGCCAGCGAAATGGTCGATGAGGTCCGCTTCGACCAGGGCCCCAGCTCTTAGGAGCCCACTATTCTTATCTGGATAAGCCAACCGGGCACCATGGGCACCGGCCGATGGCTGGTGCCCTGACGGAGAACTTATCGGTGTTTGCGCAAATGACATCGCAGCGGCACCTAAAATTTGCTGTCGATACTCGCACTCTACTGGAGCGCCGGCCGGAACGGCTGGTGATAACCGGTTTCAGGTGTTGGATGGCGGGTTACGAATTTGGCGACATCGGTTGCTGGGAGACGGCCTGGCGAGAATACTCAACCGCTCTCGGCTCCAGGGAGGCGCGGCATGTGTTGGCGGAACTGCAGTACTGGGTGCGCACGAAGCGTCAGGTCTCGCTCCGGCAGCGATGGAAGTCAGTGGAGTGTACTGCCGCGTGGCTGTCGTCGCCGAAGTCGCGACGATCTTTACTTTTTCTCAAGAGACCAACTGCATCGTCAAGTCAAAGAGTTACCAGGAATCGGAATTCGAGCTCGTTTTAATAGCGTAAGTTATTGGTTCACGGCACTTAGAGCATGGTTTGCTTGTACGGAATCATTTAACCGGGTTTTCGATGGATCAAATGGTTTCGCGTAGGCAAACCATGTCTAGCCGACTTCCCAGCGCGCGTCCGCGTTCCGCTCAAAATGGCCACGTCATCGATCCACACGAACGCCTCAGCCGGCTCCTTTCAACCCGTCCTTCTCCGCCGGGCCCCCGCCCGGGCTTTCCTTATGCACCCTGCCGATGTATCGATTGATTGCAGGCCTGACTGATATTGATCCGGCCGCTGAGCGAGGTGCCCGTTTATGACCTACAAACTGTATTATGCGCTTGGCAGTGCGGCGATGGGGGTTCGGGTGATCCTGGAGGAAATCGGCGCGCCCTATGAGCTGATCGAAACGACCATCGCCATGGACGAGCCGCGCCCGCCCGAACAACTGGCGCTCAACCCCAATGGCTGGGTGCCAGTTCTGCTATGGGACGACAGGGCCATGTACGAGTGCGCGGCGATCACGGTGTTCCTGTGCGACCGCCACCCAAAGGCAAACCTGGCGCCCGGTATCGATGAGCCCGAACGGGGACTGTTCCTGCAGACGCTGGTGTATTTTTCCAGCTCGGTCCAGAACGCGTTTCAGCTCGACTATTATCCCGACCGGTTTGCCGATACGCCGGACGGTGAACCGGGCGCGCAACGACGCGGGCGCCGCCGGCTGCGCGAGACCTGGTAGGTCATCGACGACCAGATCGGCGACAACCGGTGGCTGCTCGGCGACCGGTTCAGCGCTGCCGACATCTATCTTTTCATGCTGACCACCTGGCTCAAACCAGCGCGTGGACAGCCGCCGGTGGATGAGTTCCCAAATGTCGCGCGAATCGCCGGCGCCGTCATGCTGCGGCCAAGCGTACAGCTGGTCTATGAGGAGTGGATTGCCGAAAGGGGCGAAAATGGCTGATCTGTTCGCCGCGCCGCCAAGGCCGTTCATGGGCGCTGCCACCGGCACCCCCTTCAAGGCGGCAGATGCCGTGCTGTTCGGCGCACCGCACGGCACGCCCTATCAGAGCATCGACAACGAGCCTTATGCGGCAACCCCCGATGTGCTGCGCGATGCACTCGAAGACGATGCCCGCTGGCTTGATCATTGGGACTTCGATCTGGACGGCCCGCTACTCGGCGAGGGCGACTTCAGGCTCGCCGATGCCGGCAACCTCTTAACATCGCCCGAGGATGGCGCCGGCAACAGGGCCCTGATCAAAGAGGCGACGTCGCAGATTGTCGATGCAGCGGCAATCCCGCTGATGATCGGCGGCGATGATTCAACGCCGATACCGTTCATCGAGGCGCTGGCCCCGGCCGGCCCGCTGACCATCGTCCAGATCGATACCCACATCGACTGGCGCGATGAACGGCGCGGTGAGCCGCTTGGCTTTTCCAGCACGATGCGGCGCGCCTCGGAGCTGGCCCATGTCGAGCGCATCATCCAGGTCGGCATGCGCGGCCTCGGCTCGGCGCGCCGTGAAGAGGTTGAGATCGCCCGTGACTGGGGGGCTCAGATCTTCACCGCCCGCGACCTTCACCGCGGCGGTATCGAAACGGTGATGACGCATGTGCCGGCCGGCGCCAGTTGCCTGATCACGCTTGATTGCGATGCGCTCGATCCCGGCATCATGCCCGCGGTCATGGCGCCGACACCGGGCGGGCTGACCTATACCCAGTCCATCGACCTGATCGGCGCCGTCATCGCAAAGACCAACCTTGTGGCCTTCGACCTGATTGAATTTGTGCCCGGGCGCGATCATGACGGGACAGCGGCAATCACCGCCGCCCGCCTTGTCGCCAACGTCATCGGCTGCCTGGCCCGCAAGTGACGAGGACACCGCCCATGAACACAAAAACGCCAACCGATGACCGGCCCGCCGTGCCCTGGGGCGTTCAGGCCCAGACCGGTGTCCTGACTGACGTTCTGCTCGGCAGGCCGGATCATTTCCGCTGGGTGCCGCTCAATTCGATCTCCGCTGTCACCTTCGCCAACATGGAACAGATGGGCTATCGCTTCGATCAGCAAAAAGCCATGAAACAGCACCGCGAGATGGTCGATGTCTATGAGGCAAGCGGTGTCACGGTGCATTTCGCCGAGGCCGATGAAGGCCTGCCATCCTCGGTGTTCACCAGGGATTCAAGCTTCATGACGCCATGGGGCGCGGTCATCACATCGATCCAGACCCCGCCGCGCCGGCGCGATTATGCGGTCGCATGCCGGTTCTACCAGGACGCCGGTATCCCGATCTGGAAATGGGTGACCGCCGGCCATTTCGAAGGCGGTGACTTCGTTATCCTCAAACCCGGCGTGGCATTGCTGGGCTGGTCCGGCGACCGCTCGACCAAAGAAGGCGCCGATCAGGTCGCCGGCTGGCTGCGCGATGAAGGCTGGCAGGTCCTGGTGTCGCCGATACCGCCGCAGTTCGTCCATATGGATGCGGTCGTCGTCATGCTCGAAAAGGGCCTTGCCCTGGTCTGCGAAGATGCCCTGCAGCCCTATGCGCTCGACTACCTCAAGTCCGAACACGAGATTGACGTTATCAAGGTTGCCTACGCCGATTGCGTCATCCTGGGCGGCAACATCGTCTCGCTCGGCAACAAGCGGGTCCTGTCGATGAGCCATAACGTCAATGTGAACCGCCAGCTTGAAGATGCCGGTTTCCAGGTGACGGCGATCGATTACGACATGTTTGCCCTCGGCGGCGGCGGTGTGCATTGCTCATGCCATGAACTGTATCGCGAATTGGAATAGACATGATCACCCAATGGCTCGAAAGGATCACGTCGAACGAGGCGCCGGCCGGCGACATCATCGCCTTCAATGTCGGTCTCCTGCAGACCGCCGATGGCCACACCGCCTATCTGACCGGTTCAAGGATCTACGATGCCGATGACGACGACTGGGCATGTAACGAGGATTTCTCGCCGGCCGAGCGCTATTGTCCGCTCGACCCCGCCCCCGGCGATGCGCCCGACTGGCGCACCGTTCAAAATGACGTTGCCGCGCAAGTGAAGTCGTTTCTGGCCAGCCCGCAGGGCCGGGCCAGTTACCTGGGCCGGGCCCGCGCCGTCACGGTCGGCTTTGACGACGGCGAGCTTGAGTGCGTGTCCGGGCCGGATACATGACATGAAGCGGCGCGCGGCACTGCTCGCACTGATCAGTTGCGTGACGGGTATATGCCGACAAGCGCAACACAATAGGTCACGGTGAAGAAGGGCAGCCCGACGCCGACCTGCCTGCTGCCGGCAGACGCGGTGACCTGCTCGAGCCCGCCTCTGCTGCCCTGCCGACGCGGTGTCAGGCCCGGCCCGTCGCCTTTGCTGATGGCGACCCGGCCGCGCAGGTCCGGCAAGCCGAATGTGGTCCGCCCGTCGCCGCCGTACATCGTGCCGAACAGCGAAAACAGCGCATCGTTCTGGGGAACCGCGAGCAACTGCCCATTGGCCTCGGCCCAGCCGCGCGGGCAGAAATTGGTGCCGGTCATCATGATCTGCCCGACAAATGGTTCGGCCCGCACAGCGGAACTGGCGCCCGGCACGATCATGGCAACAAGGCCCAGCATTGCGCAGGCCCGCGTCACAAATCTGTTGGTTGGCTTCATGGTGTCCTCAATTGCGTGACGGGAAGGTGCCGTTGACCGCAATGCAATAGGTGACGGCAAGGTATGGC
>JABDJG010000010.1 GCA_013002595.1 Hyphomicrobiales bacterium
GCTCTAGAGTCAAGTTTGTCCAATTGAAGGTGTGTTCCGTCGCCTCGCTAATTTGAGACACCGGCCTCATATGTAATCGCGCCGTCACACAATGTCATCAGCACCTGTGGCCAGAGAGAAGACCCATCCGGGTGTTCCGGCAATTCGCCATCAAGGATCACGATATCTGCCAGCATGCCTTCCTCAAGCCGGCTAAACCGGTCCTCCTTGAAGCAGGTATAGGCACCGACGCTGGTATAGGCAGCCAGGGTCTCGTCCATCGTCAGGCGCTGGTCCGGATCATTCTCGCTCCAGGGTTCACGCAGCATCGCATGCTTGATCGACAACAACGGATCCAGTGGAGAGACCGGCCAGTCGGTTGCAAACACAACCTCAGCGCCGGCATCCTTCAATGTCCGCCAGGCATAGGCATAGGGCCAGCGCGCCTTGCCGATCATGTGCACTGTCGGCTCCTTGGGAAAGCACCCGTTTCCGGGCGGGTGTATGGGCTGCATGGAGGCAATCACACCAAACTCCTTGAACCTGTCGATGTCGGCCGGATGCACGACTTCGATATGCTCGATCCGGTGCCGGCTATCGCGCTTGCCGTTGGCGGTTGCGGCAGCCTCGTAACCATCAAGCGTCATGCGGACCGCGCCATCGCCGATGGCATGGACGGAAATCTGCAGACCTTTCCTGTCGGCCTCGGTTGACACCGCATTGAAATGCTCTGCGGTGAACAATGGCGTGCCGCGCTCGCCCTGACGGTCGGCATAATCATCGACCATGACCGCGGTCCAGGCATCGAGGACACCATCCATGAACATTTTGACCCGCCCGGACCACAGCATTTCAGAGTTGTACTGCTGCGCCATCTTATCGGCGGTGGCTATGTTCTCGACCGGCTCTGACGGCAGGAAATGATAGGGAACCTCGATCCTGCATTTAAGCTCGCCGGCCTCTTCGAGGTCGCGCAGCAATTCGCACTGGTAGAAATTCCCGTCCATGTTGTGAATGGTCGTGATGCCGAGCGAGGCGCAGTAGGACAGCCCTTTCTTGAACAGCGCGAGGTCGGACTGGCGTTCCTCTTGGCTGATGTCCTCCGGTTCGCTCCCGGCCAGGCCAAGGCTCTCTCGGCCAGGCGGCGTGAGCCGTGCGGACACATACTGCATGGCTGCAAATTCCTGAAGCTCGCCGGTTGCCTGGCCGTCTTCACCAACAACGATCTGCGATCCCGGGCCGACGTCATGGCCCTTTAGGACCCCGGCCATTTCCAGCGCGGCGGTATTCACCCAGGCGTTGTGGTAGTCGCCCGAGCGCAGGAAGACCGGTCGGTCGGGGATGATGCGGTCGAGATCCTGCCGGGTCGGCCGGGTGCCCTCGCCAAGAATGGAATAGTTCACCGACCGCCCGACGATCACATCCGCGTCGGGCTGCGATCGGCCATGTTCAAGCAAGGCCGCCTTGAGGGCCTCAAACCCGTCGGTCTCCTGCAGGTCCAGCTCATCAAGTGAACTGGCGCCGCCAAACAGGTGCATGTGGGCTTCGACAAATCCGGGTAGCACGCTCGCCCCGCCGGCATCGATGATCCGTGTATCCGGCCCGGCGTGGCGATCGCTGTCGCTCATCCTGCCCACGAAAATGATCCGGTTGGCCGCAACCGCTATGGCTTCGGCCCGCGGCGCCTTGTCTGACATGGTCCGGGCACTCGCGTTCACGATCAAGATATCGGCCAACATCACTGAACCTTCGTTTTGAGAACATCACCACATTGCATTCACACGACCATATAAACGGCTGGGCGCGAACTGCAAATTGCCGGTTCACATCTCATCCGGCCGCGTTTAACATTGCAACACCATGAGCAAGACATTCAAAGCAGCCTGTATCCAGAATTGTGCAACGCCGGACGTCGGTGAGAACATCGAGGTCTGCAGCCGGCTTGTCCGCCAGGCGGCGGGCGAGGGGGCAACGCTGATCGCGACCGCGGAGTACTTCTCCGGCCTGACCACCGAGAACGGCCGGATTTTCCCCGCCGCCTTTCCCGAAGCGGAACATCCGGTCATTCCGGCCTTCGCCGAACTGGCCCGCGAACTGGGTGTGGAGATCCTGCTCGGCTCTCTTGGGGTGACGGCGCCGGACGGGCGCATCTTCAACCGCAGCTATATGCTGTCAGCGACCGGCGATGTCACCGCGCGCTACGCCAAGATCCATATGTTCGATGTCAATCTTGGTGAAGACATGATCATTCGCGAATCGGCGACCATTGCGCCGGGCGATGAGGCCGTATTGGCGCCGGCCGGCGGCACCCAGATCGGACTGTCGGTCTGTTATGACCTGCGCTTTGCAGGCCTTTACCGGGCGCTGGCCCATGGCGGGGCTGAGATCCTCGCGATACCGGCTGCCTTTACCAGGCTGACCGGTCAGGCCCACTGGCATGTGCTCAACCGGGCGCGGGCGATTGAATGCGGCGCCTTCGTCATCGCGCCGTGCCAGTTCGGCACGCTTGCCGGCGGCGCTGAATGCTTTGGCCATTCGCTCATCGTCGATCCCTGGGGTGAGGTCATTGCCGACGGCGGAGAGGCAGAAGGATTTGCCATTGCCGAGATCGATCTGGACAAGGTTGCTGAGGCCCGCCGCCGCATTCCTGCACTGACCCACGATCGGGTGTTTACGCTTGATGCACGCGCCCAGGCGGCCGAGTAGTCAACCGCGATGCCCGCAATCAAGGACGCCATCGGCCAACTGCCAAGTTGGCCCGGCCTGGCCATCGGCGCGGTGGTCATCATCGGCATCGGTGGCTGGTACTATGGCACATCCTACGTCCAGTGCGCTGAGTTGAACGAGGGCAGGCAGGCGTTGCGTGCGGCCATCAGCAAGGCTGCCGACAGCGCGTCTGGCGCCTTCGAGCTCGCCAGTGTGATGCCGGGCGATTGGGACGAGGTTCGCATTGTCCAGGCTCATAGACCGGGGCAAGTGCCTCTCAACTGTCCGTTCGGCTGGGATCTGACATGGCGCGAGCGCCAGGCGCTGATCGAGGCCGATCAATACACCATCATCGGGTTTTTTGCCGGTGGCCAGTTCCAGCGTTACATCGAATATCGCGGTGACTGGGCGGCCTTCATTGACCCTCCCGAAACTATCGCCCGTGCCGCGGCACGTTTTACGGTGATCCAGCCGGCAACATCAGGTCAGCCTTATACGCTCAAGCTCGACCGCTGATATAGCGATCAACCCATTCAGTGCGGTAGCCGTCCTCGCGCCACAGGATGGGAAAGAAGCTTTCGTCCATTTCCAGGCTGCCTGCCTTCTTGTAGCGCCCGTAGATCGGGCTAACGTTGTCGGGATGGAATTGCGCTTCACTTGAGGCGCAGTGGGCCACCAGCGAGCGCCGCGGCCCATTCCCGGTATTGACGCGTGAGCCGTGCCAGGTGCGCCCGTGATGCAAGACGGCAGAGCCTGCCGGCACCTCAATGGCAACGACGTCGGGCTCAACGCCAGCCTGCGCCGCAGCTGCCTTCATATCGGTGAGCGGATCATCAGGGGCATGGAACTGCGAGATCGGGGGCGACAGTGGCCACAGGTGCGAGCCGCGCACATATTCGATTGTGCCCTGATCGGCCCTGGTGTCGTCGAGTGTTATCCAGCAGGTCATCATTTCATTGGGCTCGATCCAGCCCTGGTAACTGTCGTCCTGGTGAAATCCGAGCGCCTTTGCCTGAGGCGGTTTCCAGATGACATTGTCCTGATTGATGCGTGCGCCAGGCCAGCCGCGCAAGATCGCGCACGCCTCGCCGATATCGCGTCTCAGCACGACCGAGGCAACAGTGCGGTCGGCTTTCCAGCCATTGCAGATCTGCCGGGTCAACAGGTCACTGTCGCGCCCGTCACGCCAGTTCCATTCGTCCGGCTTAAGTCCGGTTTCGAAGTCGCCTTTGAACAACGGCTCGAAACGCCCGCGCGCCGCGGTAATCTGACCGGCATCGAGCATGCCCCGAATGACGACATAACCATCGCGCTCAAAGGCCTGAACATCATCTGCACCCAGTTCAATCATCTTCACCATCCCGCCGACAGAACGCCGGCGCCGCCACAGATCATCGCGATGCCGGACCACTGAATGCGCGTCACCGGCTCTTTCAGAATCAGCCATGCCAGCAACGTGACAATTGCCCCGAATGACCCACCGAGCACGATCGCCAGTTCAGGCAGTGTCAGCTTGCCGGCGGCAAAGACGCTGAGCATCGCCACTGTATCCAGCAATCCCATGATAATCAGCGCCGGCCACCATTTGAATGGGGCCGTGCCGCGCATCGAACGCACCGCAAAGAACGGCACGACGATCGCGACTGCGAACACCCGCGCCAGCCACGTGACCTCAAGCTCGCCGTTGGCCGGTGTGGCGACCTGACCGGCGATCAGCGATGCGGCAAAGAACATCGACGTTGCGATCGAGAGAACCAGCACCCGGCCAAGCTGGCCCTGTTCGATGTGCCCGGTTTCCTCGTGCGATTTGCCAGCCTGCGAGACAAGTAACGTTCCGGCAATGACAAAAGCGATGGCAATCCAGGCATATAGGCCGGGCCGCGAACCGGTGATGAAGCCGAAACAGACAGCGATTGCCGGGTAACTGCCGGCGATTGGTGAAACAATCGACATCGATCCAATGCGATAGGCGGCAAACAGGCTCAAAGTCGCCAGCGCATACGCCCCGCCGGCTATTGCGCACAAAACAACATCGTAAGATTGCGATGGTATAACGGTGCCGCGCCAGGTCCCGATGATGCTCAATAAAATGAGGCCACTCAGCGACAGCCCCAACGTGGTGATCAGCTGTCCGTTTGCGCGCGAGGCAAACCGGCCGATGAAATCGTGAATGCCCCAGGTAACCGCGGCGACAAGGCCAAGCAGGGCAGAGTTCATCTAGGGCCTGTGGACATTCAGGTTATGGTGCTGGCGTGGCCCATTTTGTCTGTGGCTAGCTTTGAGTAGCGCTGCAGGGT
>JABDJG010000016.1 GCA_013002595.1 Hyphomicrobiales bacterium
GAGCTGAAGGATGGTCACCCCGAGTTCACGATGGCCATGCTGAAGAAACTCGGCTGGGACAGTGACCTCACGGCGGACGAGAAGGCAGCCATTGAAAAGGTCGCCGGCGACAAGACCAACTGGAAGACCGACCTCTCGGGCGGCATCCAGCGCGTCGCGATCAAGCATGGCTGTGCACCGTTCGGTAACGCGAAAGCCCGCACCGTCGTGTGGACCTTCCCGGATCCGATCCCGCTCCACCGCGAGCCGCTGTATACGCCGCGGCGCGATCTTCTGCCGAAGTATGAAACCTATGCGGACAAGCAGGCTTATCGTCTGCCGACCAAGTATGCTTCGATCCAGAAGAACGATTATTCCAAGGATTTCCCGATCATTCTCACATCGGGCCGTCTGGTGGAATATGAAGGTGGTGGTGACGAGACCCGCTCGAACCCGTGGCTTGCCGAATTGCAGCAGGACATGTTCGTTGAAGTTAATCCGTTTGATGCCAACACAGCCGGCATCAGGGACGGCGACATGGTCTGGGTATATGGTCCGCCGACACACACCGGTGATGAAGGAGGCAAGGCGAAGGTCAAGGCCTTGGTTACCGAACGTGTCGGGCGTGGTGTGGCGTTCCTGCCGTTCCACTTCGGTGGCCACATGCAAGGCGAGGATTTGCGTTCGGAATATCCCGAAGGCGCCGATCCTTACGTCTTAGGTGAAGCAGCCAATACGGTGATGACCTATGGATATGATTCTGTAACGCAGATGCAGGAATCCAAGGTCAGTCTTTGCCGTATTGAAAAAGCATAAAGGAGAGGCACAATGGCAAGGATGAAATTCCTTTGTGATGCCGAGCGCTGCATTGAATGCAACGCATGTGTCACTGCGTGTAAGAATGAGCACGAAGTACCTTGGGGCGTTAACCGGCGCCGCGTCGTCACGATCAATGATGGCAAGCCCGGTGAGCGGTCCATTTCGGTGGCCTGCATGCACTGCTCGGATGCGCCGTGCATGGCTGTATGTCCTGTCGACTGTTTCTTTCAAACAGAACAGGGCGTCGTGCTGCACAACAAGGACCTGTGCATCGGTTGCGGTTACTGTTTCTATGCGTGCCCGTTCGGCGCGCCGCAGTATCCGCAGGTCGGCAACTTCGGCACTCGCGGCAAGATGGACAAATGTACCTTCTGCGCCGGTGGTTCCGCTGAAGCCGGCTCCGATGAGGAGTTCAAGCAATATGGCCGTAACCGTCTGGCCGAGGGCAAGCTACCGCTGTGTGCGGAAATGTGCTCGACCAAGGCGCTTCTGGCCGGCGACGGCGACCAGGTGTCGAACATCTACCGCGAACGCGTTGTGGCGCGTGGATTTGGTTCAGGCGCCTGGGGCTGGGGCAAGGCCTATCCAGGCTCGGGCTCCTAAGCCGCCAGCCTAGCGAAACCGGATGCGGCATTGTCTGTCACGATGATGCCGCATCCAGCGCATTGTTTAGCGATACGAGATCAAGACATGCTGCTACGATCAGGCCGCATGCAACGGGGACGGTGCCTTGGCAGCGGCAAGAGAAGTGCGTGCGAGGTCAGTGGGTGAAATGATGCTTTTGCGCAAGATAACGGTACTGACGCTTTCGGCCCTGCTTTTGACAGGTCTGGGCGGCTGCAGAGAAGAAGACCGCAACCGGCCGCTGGCCTCCGAAAAGGGGGTCTATTCCGGACCGACCGGCACGAAACTGACCGATGAACAAATGCGCATGCTCAGGCAGCGCAGCCGCCTGCAAGCGGGCGGCACTTTATAGAACAGGCTCTCACGACCTGATTTTGATGAGATTCTGGAGGGAAATGCGATGACAAGGTTGGCTGCATTGAAACAAATAGGCTGGCTTTTTGCATTGATGCTGACTGTATTATTAGTGGCAGGTCCGGCCACGGCGCCGACGCCGGCCTACGGTCAGGCCTCGACGGACGTCCTTGGCAACGATGCGCAGACCGAATTCTGGCGCGCCATCCGTCAGGGCGAAAAGGGCAGTGTTTCGATCCAGGACAAGAAGGCAGGCCAGCTTATCCAGTCGGAAGGCGATAACTGGCGCACACTGCGAAACGGACCTTTGAGCGTCTACGGCGCCCAGGCGCTGATCGGTATTGTGATGCTGCTGGCGATCTTCTTTTTGTTCCGCGGCCGGGTCAAGATCGATCATGGCTGGTCGGGCTGGACCATCAAGCGTTTCAACGGGCTGGAGCGGTTCGGTCACTGGTTGATGGCGGGATCGTTCATTATTTTGGGCCTGAGCGGCCTCAATATGCTGTACGGGCGTTATCTGCTGATGCCGCTCATCGGGCCGAACGGTTTTGCGACCCTGGCCGGCTGGGGCAAGGTGGCCCACAACTACGTCGCCTTTGCCTTCATGCTTTCGCTGATATTGGTGTTCGTCATGTGGGTCGTTCACAATATGCCAAGCCGGACCGATATCACCTGGGTGCTCAAGGGCGGCGGTATCATCGGCAAGAGCCACCCGCCGGCCAAGAAGTTCAACTTTGGCCAAAAGATCATATTCTGGTCGGTAATCCTGTGCGGGGCATCGATCAGCCTGTCGGGCATTGCACTGTTGTTCCCGTTCCAGATGACGATGTTCGCCGACACTTTTGCCATTCTCAATGTGTTCGGCTTCAACTTGCCGACCGAATTGACGGGGGTCCAGGAAATGCAACTGGCCCAGTTGTGGCATTCGATTGTCTCGCTGGTGCTGATTTGCGTCATCATCGGCCACATTTATATCGGCACGATAGGCATGGAAGGTGCGTTCGATGCCATGGGAACGGGCCGGGTCGACCTGAACTGGGCCAAGGAACACCATTCTTTGTGGGTCGAGAAACTGGATGAAAAGGGCCAGCTCGATCCGCAGCGTGATGTTGCCGGCCGGGTAATCGATGGTGAGCCCGCTGAATAGGTCGGGCCGGCGCCTGCGGGGCGCAGATGTGACAACCGAGGGATGATGATGCGCAAGCGCGCGTGGCGAGCACCGTTCATCATGTTAATAGCCGGTCTGACCGTCGCCGGGGCGGCGGTCGCCAACAATGATGGAGCGCTGCGCGGCCATGGCGGACCGGTCAAATCGGTTGCGATCTCGCCTGACGGCAAAGGCGCCCTTACCGGCAGTTTCGATTATTCGATGATCTATTGGCGGCTGGATGAAGAACCGGCGCGGATTGGCTCGCGGATTTCCGATCATGATGGTGCGGTCAATGGGGCGAGATTCGTGCCGGGCGCCGACCAGGCGGTGACGGCGAGCGATGATGGCTCGGTTGCGTTGTGGGACCTGTCCAGCGGAGCGCTGATTCACCGCTTCAAGGGGCATACGCACAAAGTGGTCAGTGTCGCGGTAACTCGCGATGGCCGCTGGGCGGCGTCGGCCGCCTGGGACCGAACGGTGCGGTTGTGGGATCTCAAAGCCATGAAACCGGGACCCGTGCTGGAGGGCCACGACAATACGGTCAATGCGGTGGTATTTTCAAACGATGGCCAGTTTGTCTATTCAGCCGGATACAACGGCGAAATCCGGCAATGGAAAGTTGCCGGCGGCGAACCGGTGCGCACGGTCTACAAACATGGCTGGGGCATCAACGTGATGGCCGGGACGGGGCATGGCTTTCATCTGCTGTTCGGGTCGCTCGACGGCTCGGTCGGGATGGTCGAACTGGCCAGCGGGCAACTGGTCCGAACGCTGCACAGGTTCGAACGGCCGGTCCTGTCGCTGACATCGCTGCCCGAGCATAACACCGTGGCTGCCGGCAGTGGCGATGGCTTTATCTATGTGTGGGATACGGTGAGCTGGAAAGCGAAATACCAGCATCAGTTCACCGAGGGACCGGTGTGGGCGCTGGCGTTTTCAGGCGACGGCAAGGGCATGTATTTCGGCGGGCTCGATGACCATGTGGCCTATTGGCAGATGGACCCGGACCGGCCGTTCGAAGTTGCGCAAAGCGAGGCGCCGCGGCGGTTCCAGAAATCCGAGGGGCTTGACCCGGGCGAGCGCCAGTTCGCGCGCAAGTGCTCGATCTGCCATTCGCTGGGGGCAGATCACGCCAATCGGGCAGGGCCCTCGCTGATCGGTGTATTTGGCCGGAAAGTGGGCACCGTGCCGGGATATGCCTATTCAGCCAGCTTGAAGGGCGCTGATTTCGTGTGGAACGAGCACACGATCGACCGGCTATTCGCCGAAGGGCCGGAAAAATTCGTGCCCGGCACCAAAATGCCGCTACAAAAGATGAGCAAGCAGGATGAAAGACTTGCGCTGATCAATTATCTCAAGCGTGCTACAAAGGGCGAAGCGCAAAAAGATACATCTCAGTCGGGAGGTTAAGGGAAACATGAAAGCATTCTTGTTGGCGATGGTGGCGATGGTCGGAATTGCCTTTGCGGCCAGCCTGGGGCTGGAGACCTTCGAAATGTCGGCCAAGCAAGTCAACTCGACCGATAGTGTTCGCCACGACAAACTCTAGGGCCTGTGGACATTCAGGTTGTGGCGCTGGTTTGATCCGAGTGGTTCAGGTTCAGGGGTATGAGGAGGAAGGACATGCTGGCATATTCGACGACGAATGCCCGTGAAT
>JABDJG010000018.1 GCA_013002595.1 Hyphomicrobiales bacterium
GTTTACCCTTTATGCTCTGGTACACGACGTCGGACACGCAAATTCCACCGGGATCGGCTATCGCCTCCAGGCGAGCCGCGATGTTGACCCCGTCACCGAGGATATCGTCGCCGTCGATAACGATGTCGCCAAGATTGATGCCGACCCGGTAGGCAATTCTTTCGTCGCCTGCAGATTGAGATTCGCGCGAGATCATCGCCTCCTGGACCTCAACGGCACAGCGGACAGCATCAATAACGCTGTTGAATTCGATAAGCAGGCCATCTCCCATTGACTTGACGATACGACCCCTGTGTCGCGCGATCGCAGGATCGATAAGGTCAGCACGGTGGGCTTGCTGGCGCGCAATCGTGCCCTCTTCGTCCGCTTCCATAAGGCGCGAGTAGCCAACCATGTCACTGGCAAGTATGGCCGCGAGTCGACGCTCCATGACTGCTCCTTCGACAAACACTTTATCGACCCGGCGACGGTTCGACCACAACGGATTGATCAGATCGACACGGCGGATAATGGCACATTCTCCCCGTACCACTGGACGTACGAAACCATCTTGAGTTGAGTGCTGCCCGGACATGCTTCCGAGCGACGTCAATGGTTCGCCTTTATGGGTACACGGCCTAGATCAGTTCACGTCTTTGATAGATTCAATCAAAGACGATCGCACTCTAGGGTCAGGACCCTAGAAACTATCCTTGCGGCGGCGTATCTCGGCGAACACGTCGGCATCGCTCGCATCGGCCATGCCGAGCAGCGCGCGGATTGCCGGATCGTCGGGGCGCATGAACGGGTTGGTTTCCAACTCCCGGCCAATTGTCGTCGGTACCGTCGGCTCGCCCCTGGCCCTGAGCGCATCGATCTCGCCAGCACGGGCAACCAGGGCCGCATTGTCGGGATCGACGGTCAGTGAGAACTTCGCATTGGCCTGGGTATATTCATGCCCGCAATAGACCACCGTCTCCGCCGGCAAGGCCTTCAGCTTGGCCAGTGAGGCCCACATCTGCGCCATGGTGCCCTCGAACACCCGCCCGCAGCCAAGCGCAAACAGCGTGTCGCCGGCAAACGCCACGCCATCATCGGCGAAATAGTAGGTGATGTGCCCGACCGTGTGGCCGGAGGTATCCATCACCTGCGCCACATGCCCGGCAAAATCGTAGGTCCCGCCGTCATCAACCTCGATGTCGATACCGGGAATGCGGCTGGCATCGGCTCTGTTGCCGACGATCGTCACGCCGTATTTTTGTTTCAGCGGCAAGTTGGCCTGGGTGTGATCGGCATGGTGATGCGTCACCAGGATATGGCTCAGCTGCCAGCCGGTCTCGGCCAGCGCCGCCTCGATCGGCGCCTGTTCAGGCGCATCGATGCTCGCCGTTGCGCCGCTGTCCGGGTCATGGATCAGCACGCCATAGTTATCGGAAAGACAAGGAAATTGATGTATCTCTAGTTTGGCCATTGGCGTGTAACTCGTTTCGGGTCGATGGATCGGTAACCCTACATGACATAGGCTATACGCCGAATTCAATTGTTAGATAGTTTGGACGCTTGAACCCGGTCAAATGATTCAGAATAGGAAAGAAGCGCTCTAGTGGACGTCGTTGATCTCAAGGAATTCTATGACAGCCCGCTTGGCCAGACGGCGCGCCGGCTGATCGCCCTGCGCATACGCTCGCGCTGGAAGGACCTGACCGGCGCCACCATCCTTGGCCTTGGCCATGCAACGCCCTATCTTGAGGCTTGGCGCAGCTCGGCTGAGCGCATTATCGGCTTCATGCCGGCGCGCCAGGGGGTCATGCACTGGCCGGCCGGCCAGCCCTCGGCGACGGCCCTTGTCGATGAAGCCGAGCTGCCGCTCGCCGACGGCTCGGTCGACCTTGCGCTGATCGTCCACGGTCTTGAGCTGACCGATCATACACCGGACATGCTGCGCGAACTGTGGCGTGTGCTGAGCCCGCAGGGCCGGGTGCTGTTCGTCGTGCCCAACCGGCGCGGCATGTGGGCACGGTTCGATTCAACGCCCTTCGGCCACGGCCGGCCGTTTTCCCGGCAGCAGCTGACCCAGCTGTTGCGCGATGCCCAGTTCACACCGTCGGCATGGGGCCACGCCCTGTTCGCGCCGCCTCTCAACCGGGCCTTCATCCGGCGCTCGGCGCCGGCCCTGGAGCGGGCCGGCTTGTGGGTCTCACCGGCGTTTTCCGGCGTCATCATCGTCGAGGCCGTCAAGCAGGTCTATGCGGTGTCGAAAAGCCGCCGCGCACGCGCTGCCGTCACCGACCTGAAACCCGGCATCCTGCCGGCGCCGGCCTTTGAAATGCATGAGGAATGACGTGCCGGCACGACTGGTTTCCTTTTGCTTTTCTCGTCTGGCCTCAATATGACTATCGGGCGCAACCGGCCCGCAACGGTGCCGCCGGCAGGTAATCTGAATGAACGATCAATCCACTCCCCCCGCATCGCTAGAACAGGTGCGCCGCCAGATCGACGAGATCGACGCCCGGCTGATCGAGCTGTTGCGCGAGCGTTTTTCCGCCAGTGAGGCGGTCAAGGCGGTCAAGGCGGCAACCGGCCAGGACAGCGCTTCGCCGATCCGCCCGGCCCGCGAGGCCATCGTCATGCGCCGCCTGATCGATGCCTGCCAGGGCCCCTTGCCCACCGACCTCATGGTGCGTCTTTGGCGCGAGATCATAACCAGTTCAACCCTGGTGCAGGCCGATGCCTCGGTCCATTGCACCATCGCCGTCATGCAGGCAGGCCGCCTGCGCGATCTGATCCGCAGTCACTTTGGCCGCATCCCGGTCGTTGAACATGGCGATGACGATGCAGCGCTCAAGGCTGCTGCGCACAGCCGCACGGCGGTCGCCGTGACCGCGCCGGACGGTGATAGCGCCCGGTTCCTGTCGGACGGCGACATTGCGCAGAATGCGGTCATCGGCACGCTGCCGGCCTTTAATGCAGACGGCGTCCCGCAACTGCTCATCATCGGCCAGCCGTTCGAGGAGCCGACCGGTCAGGATGAAACGCTGGTTCTCACATCCGGCCGCCTGCCGCGCGACTTCTCGCCGGCGCCCTTGTGGGCGGTCGAACTGCCGTCCGGCGATACCTTGACCAGCCTTCCCGGGTTCCTGTCGTCGTCCCAGACCCCGCTGCTCGATCTCAGGCAGCGCAACGAGAACCTTGCATTGCGGGTGCTGGGCCGTTATCCGAGCCCGATCAGAACAGATAAGTGAGTACGCCGATGTCGCCCGGTCCAAAGCCGCAACCCGGTATCCTTGATATTTCGCCCTACATCCCCGGCAAGAGCTCTGCGCCGGGCAATGTCAAGGTGCACAAGCTGTCATCGAACGAATCGCCGCTCGGACCGAGCCCGGCAGCTGTCGCGGCGTACCGCGAGCTTGCCGAAGACATGCACCTGTACCCCGATGGCAGCGCCACCGCGTTGCGCGAGGCGATTGCCGCCCGCTATGGCCTGAATGCAGACAATATCGTGTGCGGCGCCGGATCCGACGAACTGTTGCAGCTGTTGACCCGCGCATATCTCGGGCCTGGCGATCAAGCGGTCTACACCCAATACGGTTTTCTGGTCTACCCGATCGCCATCATGGCAAGCGGCGCCACACCGGTTGTCGCGCCCGAGACCGGACACACCGCCGATATCGATCAGATCATCGGCTGCCTCTCCGCGGACACAAAGATCGTTTTCCTGGCCAACCCGAACAACCCGACCGGCACCTATGTGCCGATCGAAGAGGTCCGCCGGCTGCACGCGGCCATGTCTGAGGACTGCCTGCTGGTGCTCGATGCGGCCTATGCCGAATACGTGCGCCGCAATGATTACGAGGCCGGCATCGAGATGGTCGCCACCTCGCCCAATGTCGTGATGACCCGGACCTTCTCAAAGGCCTATGGCCTTGCCGGACTGCGCCTCGGCTGGGCCTACTGTCCGCCGGCCATCGCCGATGTCCTCAACCGCATCCGCGGCCCGTTCAACGTCACCTTGCCGGCGATCGCCTGCGGCGTTTGCGCCATTGAAGACACCGGCCACCTGCAGGATGCGGTCAATCACAATGATGAATGGCTGCCCTGGCTGGAGCGTGAGCTGAAGGCGCTCGGACTGCCGGTCACCCCAAGTGTCGGAAATTTCCTGCTGGTGCATTTCCCGCCCGAAAACGGTGTCACCGCCCATCAGGCCGATGATTTCCTCAGCGCCCGGGGTCTGGTTTTGCGCCGGCTCGACGGCTACGGCCTGCCCGATGCCCTGCGCCTGACCATCGGGACCAGTGAGGCCAATGAAGCCGTCGTTGCCGCGCTGGCCGAATTGCTCGGCAAGGCGGGCTGAGTCAATGGCGGCACCGATGTTTGAGCGCGTCGCCCTGATCGGCCTCGGCCTGATCGGATCGTCTCTGGCCCATGTCATGCGCCGCGAAGGCCTTGCCGGGCATATCGCCGGTCATGCCCGCAGCGCCGAGACCCGCGCCGAGGTGGCCAGGCTCGGTTTTGCCGACAGTGTGCACGAGCACCCACAAGATGCCGTGCGCGGCGCCGATCTGGTGATCCTGTGCGTGCCGGTCGGGTCCTGCGGTGCCGTCGCCAAGGCGATTGCAGGCGACCTGAAGGCCGGCGCGATCCTGACCGACGTGGGCTCGGTGAAGGCCGCCGTGGTCGCCGATGTCAGTCCGCACGTGCCCGATGGCGTCCATTTTGTCCCCGGGCATCCGATCGCCGGTACCGAGCAGTCAGGACCCAATTCCGGTTTTGCAGAGCTGTTCACCAACCGCTGGTGCATCCTGACACCGGCAGCTGATGCCGATGCAAAGGCTGTGGAAAAGCTGACCGCGTTCTGGCGGGCCTGCGGCTCGCACGTTGATGTGATGGCCGTTGACCACCATGACATGGTGCTCGGCATCACCAGCCACCTGCCGCACCTCATTGCCTATTCCATCGTCTCGACGGCGGCCGATCTTGAAGAGGTCACCAAGTCGGAGGTGATCAAGTACTCAGCCGCCGGCTTTCGCGATTTCACCCGCATAGCCGCCTCCGACCCGATCATGTGGCGGGACGTCTTCCTGACCAACAAGGATGCGGTGCTCGAGCTCTTGTCGCGGTTCTCCGAAGACCTGTCGGCGTTGCAAAAGGCCATTCGCTGGGGCGACGAGGACCAGCTCGTCGAACTGTTCACCCGTTCACGGGAAATCCGCCGCCGCATCATCGAGGCCGGCCAGGATACCGATGAGCCGGACTTCGGCCGCAGCCATTCAGAATAAGGGTATTTGCCGGCCGAGTTTGACCGGCCCCCAGAACAGCTCACCGCTTTTGAGCCTGAGATCGGCGGTCACGCCGTCGCCCTTGTCGAACAGCCCGAGCAGGGTCGATGCGGTTCTCGCCTTCTTGCGCGTGAGCACCTTTCGTTTTCGCAGCTCGGCGAGAATGGCATCCAGCTTGGTCACCCGCGTCTTGATGTTACCATCGAGGGTGCCGGTGCCTTCGATGATCACCGTGCCTTCGGCGTGCAGCTCGGTTGCGCCGTAGCGGGCGGTGAACGCCTCCACATTGAATTGTGTCTCCAGACCGGCGGCGGCCTTGAGCCATTCGGCACCATTGGCTGCCGGTTCATGCGGCACATTGTCGGCGTTGATGAGCGCCTTGACGGCCGCCAGGATCACCTGTTGCTGGTCGTCGGTATGAATGATCAGGTTGGTGATGTCGGCATCGATGTCGATGTGGTGTTCGGCGCCGCGACGCAACCGGGTTTCAAGGCGGAGGGTTTCGATATCGGCAAGCCGGTTGTCGGTTTGAGTGACGGCAAGAAACGACAATTCGGTTTTGGCGCGGAACGACCGTCGGTTTTCCATGTGGACGCGAACGGTGGCCGGGGCATGGTTGACGGTGACAGGGGCTGGCAGTTCATCGTTCTCGATGACGGTCGGGCCCTCGAAATGGATCAGCACGGTGCGCAGTTTCGGCGCCCTGACGACCGCGCTCAGCGTCTTGGGGATGATTTTGGTTCGGCCCCGGTTGAGGTGGAGGGCCGGGTCCTGGCAGTCGAGCGCCATCTTGAAGGGATAACCGCTCCAGGTGTCGGTGCTGCAGGTCAGGGCCGGCTTCCTGTCAAGCTGGCGCTGCTGGGCGGCAAACCGTGTCTCGGCCTCAGCTCTCGCCCACAGCCAGCCGCCGCTGACGAGGGCAAACAGCACCAGCGCCGTTGCGATCGGCCATACGGTCTTCCATGTCTTTGTCCTGGCAGCCATTGCGGATTGCGGCCTGTTGTTGCTATGTGCCGTGCTTTGGATCGGACAACAATTGTCGAATGGCGCGCATGGTGACTGAGTTTTGGGTATTTGGCTACGGCTCTTTGATGTGGCGGCCGGGATTTGAGTACATCGAGCGGCATCAGGCGTTGTTGCGCGGCCTGCACCGCGGCCTGTGCATCTATTCGCATGTTCATCGCGGCACGCCGCAACGGCCGGGCTTGGTCATGGGTCTCGACCGCGGCGGCGCCTGCCGCGGTGTCGCCTTCAGGGTCGACCCGGCGAGATGGCCGGCAACGGTCGATTACCTGCGCGCCCGTGAACAGGTGACGATGGTCTATCTGGAAAGAACGGTGAACGTGACGCTGGTGACCGAACCGGCCCGCTCGGTGGCCGCGCTCACCTATGTCGTTGACCGCAGCCATGAACAGTATGCCGGCAAGCTCAGCCTCGAAGAACAACTGGCCTTCATCCGCCAGGGCAGGGGCGGATCGGGCCCGTGTGACGAATACGTCACCTCGGTCGCCGAACACATCGCCGAGCTGGGATTGCGTGACAGTACGCTGGAAAGCCTGCACAAGGCCTTGAAGGGTTAGAGGCACACTACCTTCCCCATCCGTCATCCCGGCCTTGAGCCGGGACCCAGTGCCAGCGCGAAAAACCCTGAACTAGGTCCCGGATCGGCGCGGCTTTCGCCGCTTGTCCGGGATGACGGATAAGAAGGAGCGTTTGGGCCTTTGAAACCTACGCCGCAGCCATCGGGCGGGCCTCGAAACCGGTCAGCAGGTTGAGCTGCAGGTCGGCCAGGACACTGGCCGGCTCGGCCGGCCGGTTGACCGAGCGCCCGAACACGCCGGCCTTGAGGTCATCGCAGATC
>JABDJG010000021.1 GCA_013002595.1 Hyphomicrobiales bacterium
CGGTTAGCAACCCGTAAATCCGACCCCCCTTTGGGTCTGAAATCGGCGCAAGGGTTCGATCATCAAGAAACCCGGCATTGTTTGACCCCGGCGCCGGTTTGACCTCTTATGGCATCAACACATGCCCATGTGTTCGAAACCAACATAACTTCCGGTGGTGCCCTCCGTGGCATCGCCTTTTTTTTAGAGCGCTTCACTATTCCGCCAGATAGCGGCTGATCCGCTCGGCAATCACCTTGCCTGGCGTGTTGTGCGCAAACAGCGTGCGGAATTTGCCGTCCGGGCCCATCAGATAGGTAATGCTGGCGTGATCGACCAGGTAGTCCTGCGGGTCGGCGCCCTTTTCGACGACCTTGCGGCGATGCACCCGGTAGGCCTTGGCCACCGCTCTAACGTCCGCCTCGCTGCCGGTCAGCCCGACGAACCCATCGCCAAAATGGCCGACATAGTCTTTCAGAACGTCAGGTCGGTCGCGGCCGGGGTCGATCGACACGAAAATCGGCACGATACCGGCCGCCTTGGCGCCGAGCCGGTCGATCGCATCGGCCATGTGCTGCAGATTGGTCGGGCAGATCGACGGGCAGGTCGTATAGCCGAAATAGATCAGCATGAACTTGCCGCGGTAGTCCTCATCGCTGCGTTGAACACCGGTGTGGTCGGTCAGCGAAAACGGTCCGCCGAACAGGCTCTCCAGCGCTGGCGGCGTTGTTGCAGCGCCGGGCACGGTGCCGGTGAGAGCCAGCATCGCAACAAGGCAAAACCGCTTTGGCCAGTTCATAAACACAACGGCTATTCTGCGGCTTTTAGGCCCGGTATACCGTATACACCGTCCTTCGCGATGAGCTCCAGCACCCGTTTGTCATGCTTGTACCACGCCTTGCCCGGCTTGCCCGGATTGGCCTTCGACCATTCCTTGATAAACCAGTTGGCCCGGCTCCACTTGCCATCAGGCGCCTCGCGTTTGAACTGCAGCGCGAACAGCGGCATCTTCGGGTTCGAGATCATCAGGCCGTCGGCAGTGATTCGCTTGCCGCACATCGCCTTGAGGTCTTCGTGGGCGCCGGCGAAGATGTCGAAGTTCTTGACCACCGGCACCAGCCGGCCATCATCGAACAACAGGCCGAATTGACGGGTTCCGTTGCCGCAATTATCGGCACATTCGCCGGTGACCTCGCACAGCAGGTCAACCACCTTGGCATCGACCCGGGCCTTCTTTTCGTGCTCGATACCCCACTCTTCAGCAGCCTGTGCGCCGCTGACGGCCAATGTCATGCATATCGCTGTCAAAACTGATCTGTTCATGATGCTCACTCCCCAAACGGCTGAATGCCGTAGTCTTCATGGGTCATGTTGACGACACCCTTGTCGTCGGCGACCGCGTTGACGATGAGATAATTGACGCCGTCGCGCACATACAGATCACCATCAACGCTCACCTGATGGGTCTGAATGGTCAGCATCTTCGGATTGGCGACCGTCACATCGTCACCTTCCACCTTGAGCACCATATAGACCGTGTCGTCGTCGCCCTTGATGCTGACCGGTATACCGCCGGCCGCGCACCAGATGGCACATTTGTGATGCGCCGTGCCCAGCGCATACATGATCTCGGTCACATAGCACCAGGTATCGATAATTTCCCCGGTCACCTGCACCCGCTTGGGCGCGGTTGCCGCTTGGGCAGCCGATACCCAGGCCGAGCCGGCGATCAGCACCGCCGCCATAATACTTTTCACGCGCATTACCTTGAACCTCCGATCCAGATTTCCCTTGCGAGAGCGGGCCGAGCTTAAGGGCATTTGTCATCAAACCGTAATGATATTGCCGTGAGGAAAACCGGTAGGGTAACCCAAGTTCTCGTGAGCACCCGGGCACATTCGTTTCAAGCCGGCGCCAAGGAATTGCCGGCGGCGGCCGTCTAACCCTTTGAACCTGCCTGACGCGTCACAGGCCAACAAAGGGAGACCGACCACATGATTAATCTCAAAACGGCCGCCGCCGCCTCGGCAATTGTGCTGATCGCATCGGCTGCAAGCACGCCTGCCGCCTCGTCCAAGCTCGCCAGGCACATGCCCGGCCACAACACCGTAAATGTAAACGTCAGCGTCAACATGGAAATACCATTGGCCGACGATGACACCCAGACCATAGCGGCGGCCCAGGTCGACGGCCGCAAGATCCTCTACCGCCTGGCAACAACCGAATGCCCGGTCCTGCTGGAGACAATCGCCGAGACCTGCCGGCTGACCAATCTGAATGTCTCGACCCAGATTCGCCGTCAGAACGCGGCAAAACCGATCAGCCTTTATGTCAGCGGCAACGCCCAGTTCGCAGTTTCGCTAAAGCCGGAAGGTGAGATGGAGCAGTAGTACCAAAGCACGTTGCCGACGCTCAGAACCGTGTGCTCCCTGCCAGCGATCCAGACTTAAGGGAGCACACGAATCAACGCCCGCATCACCGCGCGCTGTATCTCATCAAAATTGAAAAAATATCCCCTGTACAGGCGCGAACTCACCTGTAGACAACGTCCCCGGCTCCGTGCCCCGCTAGGGGGTGTCAGGCGGCTTCTGTTTCTGCCCGCAGACGGGCAATCTCGTCTTTTAACCGCAATTTCTGGCGTTTCAGCTCATGTATATGGAGATCGTCTGCGCTGGGATGCGCTTGTTCCGTTTCGATCTCAGCCTTTAGCGCGTTATGTTTAGCCTCTAACTCGCTAATATGCGCTTGAAGTGACATATATAACCTCCAGCTGTGTGTTACCGAACTGTCACACTATCGCATATGAACGGCCCGATGTCGAATGCACCTTGGGGAAACCCGTTAACAGTTTGCCTGGAATAAAGGGCAACATTGCTTCATTCACTGATGCGGCACGTCGGGCTTGCACTTAAAGGCAAACCCGGCAAAAATGCGCCGAATCACCAATTCTGACGGGGTGACCGTGAAAAAAGACCAGGATGAATTGCGTGCGCGGCTCACTGAGCTGAGACAAGAACATCGAGATCTGGATGTGGAAATCGATGAGATGATCGCTACAGGCGATGTCGATCAGATCAATCTGCAGCGCCTCAAGAAGCACAAGCTGCATCTCAAAGACCAGATCACCACACTGGAAAACCAGTTGCTGCCGGACATTATCGCGTAACGCCGGCGCGCTGGCGCGCTGCATACATGGCCTCATCGGCATGCCTGATGATGCTGGCCGCATCATCTGATCCATCAACCAGCGCCAGACCGGTGCTTGCCGTGACAGCGATTTCATGGCCTGCAATCTCAACCGGTGTCTCGGCAATTGCACCGTTGATCCTTTCAACGGCAACCGAGGCCCGGGCAGCATCGGTCCGCACCAGCAGGACGCCAAACTCGTCACCGCCCAGCCGTCCGGCGATATCGGACTTGCGTATGCTCTGCGCCACAATATGCGCTACATGCTTCAGGACCACATCGCCGGCGGCATGACCGAACCTGTCGTTGACCGACTTGAACCCGTCGAGATCGAAATAGACCAGCACCGCGGTGGTGCCATAACGCTTGCAGTAGGACACAACCCGGTCCAGCTCGCGTGTGAACGCCCGCCGGTTGAACAGCGGCACCAACGGATCGAGATCAACCAGCGGCTCCAGCCGGGCAATTTCAGTTTCGGCTTCGCGCAACAGCCGGCGCAGCCGCCTGATGTCTTTCTTGAGCTTGTCGGTCTCGGTTTGCTGCAGTGATTTGGCGGTTGCATTCATAACGGGCCTGAAACATCCCCACGTTGTTCAGAATCACATTTGTCGTATACCTTTCCATTGCACTTGACCGCAAGGTCCATATAATCCGCCGCTTTCGCGTTCCCGATGGAGACTTCAGGTGGCACAAGGCAAATCCGCACCCGTTGCGATCATTATGGGCAGTCAGTCCGACTGGCAAACCATGCAGCATGCCGCAACGATGCTCGATGCGCTGGACATTGCATATGATGCCCGCATCGTTTCAGCCCACCGCACACCGGACCGTCTCAGCGCGTTTGCAAAGTCGGCCAGGGCCGACGGCTTCAAGGTGATCATCGCCGGCGCCGGCGGGGCCGCCCACCTGCCGGGCATGACCGCCTCGATGACCCCCTTGCCGGTGTTCGGCGTGCCGGTTGAGTCCGCCGCCCTCAAGGGCCAGGATTCGCTGTTGTCCATCGTCCAGATGCCGGCCGGCGTACCCGTCGGCACATTGGCGATCGGCAAGGCCGGCGCAACCAATGCCGCTCTGCTGGCCGCCGGGGTTCTGGCGCTCAGCGATGATGAACTGGCAGCGCGGCTTGATGACTGGCGCGCCCGCCAGACCGCCTCGGTCAAGGATCGGCCTGACCGCGATGGCTGATCAAACGGTTCTCGGGCCCGGCGCAACAATCGGCATCCTGGGCGGCGGCCAGCTCGGCCGCATGCTGGCGCTGGCAGCGGCGCGGCTCGGCTTGAAATGCCACATCTATAGCCCAAAAGGCGACAATCCGGCCTTCGAGGTGGCCCACATGGCAACGCCGGCCGGTTACGGCGACACCGCAGCACTCACCGCGTTCGCCGCGAGCGTTGATGTTGCAACATATGAATTTGAGAATGTCCCGCTGCCCGCTGCATCCCTGGTCGAGGGTCATGTTCCGCTCTACCCGCCGCCCGCCGCCCTTGAGGTCTCCCAGCACCGGGTCAACGAAAAGACCTTCTTCAACGATGCCGGCATTGCCACGGCCGGTTGGCTGCACGCCCAAACTGCCGATGAGCTCGTCGAATTGACCGCCGGCCGGCTCGGTTCGCACGGCGCCGGCGGCATCATGAAGACCTGCCGGCTCGGCTATGACGGCAAGGGCCAGGCGCGTGTTTCTTCAAGTGATGAGGTGCGCCGCGCCTGGGACGAACTGGGCGGCCAGGACCTGATTTTCGAATGGCTGGTGCCGTTTGCCCGCGAGGTATCCGTCATTGCCGCGCGCGCCGCGACTGGCGCTGTCGAAGTCTTTGATATTGCAGAAAACATCCATGAGAACGGCATCCTGCGCACCTCACAGGTTCCAGCCCGGATTTCACCATCCGCGCGCCGGCGTGCGCACGAAATAGCCACCCTGGCGCTCGAGAAACTGGACTACATCGGCGTCATCGCCATCGAGCTGTTCGTCGTCGAAACCGATGCCGGCGAACAGCTCCTGGTCAATGAGTTCGCCCCGCGCGTCCACAACTCCGGCCACTGGAGCGAAGCTGCCTGCGCCGTATCGCAGTTCGAACAGCACATCCGCGCCATCGCCGGCTGGCCGCTCGGCGATCCCCGGCGCCACAGCGATGCTGAAATGCACAATCTGCTGGGCGAGGAAGTGAACGATTGGCAGGGCCTGGCCGGGCAAAGCGATGCCGTGGTGCACATTTACGGCAAAGCTGCCTGCCGCCCTGGCCGCAAGATGGGCCATGTCACCCACCTCAGCCCCTTAAGAGAGTTAAGTGAGCGTTAATTTCACTAGAGATTTCCGGCTTTTATCTCTCGACAGACACCCGCTATTCTGGTATCACACCGGCAGCTTCAGGACAGTCTCGGCTGATCCTGCGGGTTTTTGCACCGAAAAAAATGCGGGCGCGCAGAAACCTCGAAACGATCAAACGCATTGAAAATTGAAACAGATACGCGGAGTTACGCGACCGTGCAGGTTATTGTTCGCGACAACAATGT
>JABDJG010000023.1 GCA_013002595.1 Hyphomicrobiales bacterium
CCGCCGCGTGTGGAGTATGAGTTGACGGAATTCGGCCGGTCGCTGGAGCCGGTCCTAACGGTGATGCGCGAATGGGGCATTGCCTTCAAGGAACGTCGGCTTGCCGAAGAAGCCGAAGCGCAGACCAAGGACGAAGACGCCGCGTAATCAGCACATTGCAGGATTGTCGTGATGGTTTCACCACGCCAAATCGGGCAATTGTTCCGGAGAATGCACTTTTGCCTATCCATCAGCGGATCACAAAAACCGGACAGGTGGCGTGGCGCACGACATAGGCCGAGGTAGAGCCGATCAGGTAGTCGCCGATGCCCGGTGTGTGTGAGCCCATGACAATACAGTCGGTTCCCATTCGCTGCGCTTCAGCCAGGATCGTCCGGGCGCCGTGCCCTTCGACCATCTTGCGCGCAACATCCGGCCCTGCGGCGGTGGCCAGCGTTTCCAGATCGCTCTCCGCCCTTTGCTGGCTTTCCTTCAACGCGGTTTTCGGCAACCGGTCCGCAACGTAACGCGGAACCTCTTCAAGTACATGCAGCATCGTCAGCTTTCCGCCCTTAGAGACCAGCAGGCCTGCGGCGGCGACGACCTTGGAAATGTCGTTTTCCGGGTTCAACGCGACGGGGATCAGGATGTTCTTGAACATTGGCTTCGACCCTTCTTGAGATTGTCATTTCCAGGGTTTTCGGGCGGCGCGCGTCGAGACACGCCCCCATGATTCATTCCCCGCACCGGCGCTTTTATTTGGCCGATGCGGGGTTTGCTTTGGCTTTATTTGCCGGTGAAGCTGGCTGTTTCGGCTTCAATATCGGCTTCTGCGCGGGTGACTGCAGCCTGGACGAGGTCGTAGTACTCAGAGCCGTATTCACCGACGAACCAGTCGATCACCGGCTGCTGGCCGGGCAGGAAGGTGGCCTTTTCCTCTTCTGTGGGGATGTGAACTTCGCCGCCGGAGGCGACGAATTTCTCATACTTTTCAAGATAGAGCGCACCGGGCAGACCGTTGCAGGTCTTGGTCAACTCGTGAAAGCCATCCGCCACAACACCCTGCAGATCCTCGGGCAGGCTCTGCAGCCAAGTATCGGCCATCCACCAGAAGATCAGGTTGTGGGTGTGGTGATCGGCAACCGCGTATTTGACGTAGTCGTTGAGGCTGGTGTCGACCACATCCGACAGCGCATTCTTGGTGCCGTTGACCACGCCGGTGGCAAGCGAGGTGTAAAGCTCGGGCCATGGCACCGGCGTCGGGTTCATGCCAAGCGCGCTGGCAAATTCCATCGACACCGGCGATTCCACCGTGCGCATTTTGACGCCCTGCAGGTCAGCGGCCGATTTCACCGGCTTGTCGGAAAAGAAATCGCGCCAGCCGACGCCGCCGGTCATGCCCATCAGCCGCACGCTGCCAGTCGCGTCCAGCACATCGGCGCGCAGTTTTTCAGTCAACTCGCGGTCGGCCATGACCTTGTCCATCACCTGATCGTTGGCAAAGAGATAAGGGATGTCGAAAGCCTGGATCGGGCCAAAGAAATTGGCGATGCCACCGCCCGAGGTTAGGGTCATCTCTAGCGTGCCGATCTGCACCGCCTCGACGTTTTCGCGGAAGTTGCCAAGCTGGCCGGCCGGGTAGTGCTGGACTTCGATGCGGCCATCCGAGTAGCGCTCGACATGGGATTTCATCACTTCGGCGCAGGTCGACAGCGGCTGGCTGACGGCGGCCACATGACCGATTTTCAGCGTGTAGTCAGCGGCCTGTGCGGCGGTTGTCAGCGATAGCGCGGTTAGCGCCGTTGTTGCGAGGGTAAGTTTGGATGAGACAGACATTTGGTTCCTCCCTTTTGTCTGGTTGGTACGGCTCAGTTGGATCACATGAAGCCGAAGAGTTTCGGGATGGTCAGGGTGAGTGCCGGGATCATGGAGATCAGGATGATCACCAGGAAATGCACGGCGAGGTAAGGCCAGAGTTCTTTCGAGATCACCTCGATGCCGGTGCGGGTCAGGCCCGAGGCGACAAAGAGGATCATGCCCATCGGCGGTGTCACCAGCCCGACGGTGACGTTGACGCACATGATGATGGCGAAATGCACCGGATCGACGCCCACCTGGGCCAGCGCCGGGGCAAAAATCGGTCCGAGGATCAGGATCGCAGGCACCGCATCCAGGAACATACCGATGAACAACAACAAGATGTTGACCAGAAGCAGCAGCAGGAACGGATTTTCCGTGATGGTGAACAGCATCTTGCCCAGAGCCTGTGGCACGCCCGACACCGTCGCCGCCCAGCCAAAGATCGTGGCCGAACCGACGATCAAGAGGATCGAGGACGACACCAGCCCGGTGCGATAGAAGATGCCGATCAGGTCTGCGGGCTTGACCGTGCGGGTGATCAGCATCGACAGCACGAGGGCATAGAACACCGCCGCACCCGCGGCTTCGGTCGGGGTCACGATGCCCGACACGATGCCGCCAAGAATGATCACCGGCGTCAGCAGCGGCAGGAAGGCGGGCTTGAACGCGGTCCAGACTTCGCCGGTGGTTGCGCGCCGGTGGGCCTTGGGATAGTTGCGTTTCTTGCCGATGATCGCGGTCACAACCATCAGCCCGACGCCCACCATGATACCGGGGATAATGCCAGCCAGAAACAGCGCGGCGACCGAAACGTTCATCACATAAGCATAGATCACCATGATGATGCTGGGCGGGATTATCGGCCCGATGACCGAGCTGGCCGCC